>JAPSGG010000230.1 GCA_031177845.1 Chromatiales bacterium | reverse complement strand
TCCATACCATCGCCCAGGTGGCGGCGCGCCTCTGCGAGTCCGACGACGCGACGATATCCCGCGTGAGCGGCCGGACATACCGAGTCGTCGCCGAGGTCAGAGCAACCCCCGTCCATCGGGTCGGCACTGACGTTCCCCTCACGCGCCAGACGCCGGCCGGGCGGGCGATCCTCGACCAGCGAGTCGTCCACGTCGAAGATCTGCTCGCCCAACCGGACGGCGAGTTCGGCCTGGCGAAGCGCCAGGGTGGCCGGACGCTGGGCTACCGCTCGATGCTCGCGGCACCGCTGATGCGCCAGGGGCTCGCGGTGGGCGCGATTATGGTGCCCCGCCGCGAAGTGCGGCCCTACAGCGAGCGTCACATCGACCTATTGCAGACCTTCGCCGATCAGGCGGTCATCGCCATCGAGAACGCCCGGCTGTTCCGGGAGCTGGAGGAGCGGAACCGCGCGCTCAACGCGGCGCTCGTGACCGTAATGCCGGTTTTTCCAGAGCCGATCCCGCGCGGCTTTACCTTCCGCCACTGATGGACTCCGTATACGGCTACGAGGCGGTCAACGTTGAAGCCCAGTCGCGCAGCTCGTCCTCGTTGCTCAACTGGATGAAGCGGTTGATCGCCGTGCGCAAGGCTCACCAGGCGTTTGGCCGCGGAACACTCGCGTTTCTGCATCCCGGCAACCGCAAGATCCTCGCTTATCTGCGCGAGTACCGCGGCGAAGCCATCCTATGCGTGGCCAATCTGGCACGCTCGGCGCAGCCGGTGGAACTCGATCTATCGCGCTTTAGCGGTCACGTGCCAGTGGAGATGATGGGCCGCACGCCGTTCCCCCCCATCGGTGAATTGCCCTATTTCCTCACCCTGCCGGGCCATGGTTTTTACTGGTTTCTGCTGACCTCGGATGCGGAGACGCCCAGCTGGCACGGCTACCACCGACCACCCAAGGAACTACCTATGCTTGTGCTTTCAGGCGGCCTGCGAGGCCTGTTCCCCAACCAGGTCGAGCCATCGCGCAAGATCTTGGCCGAACGAACGCGCGACCAGTTCATGCGTAAGGCGTTGCCAGGCTTTATTGTCGATCAGCGCTGGTTCGCGGCCAAAGGCGACCCCATCGCGCAGATCGAATTCATAGACCAGACGATCTGGAGCGAATGTCAGTGTCTGCTGGCATTGTTCAAGGTCACGACCGCAAGCGGCATGGCGCACCATTACTTCATCCCGCTATCGCTGATCTGGGAACAGGACGAGGGGCGCGTCGTGGACGCCCTGCTCCCTTACACCGTGACCCGCGTGCGCCAGCAGGCGCGCACCGGCATCATCGTCGATGCTTTTGCGGACGAGACCTTCTGTCGAGCATTCATTAAAGCGATCGGCGCGGGAAGCGAGATCCGCTTGGACAAGGGCACTGTCCGCTGCTCGCCCACCAGCGTGTATGCGGAGATTGCCGGCGATGCGACCGCTGAGGCCGCGGTCTCAACGCCTGGCGCCGAGAGCAGCAATACGACCATTGTCATCGGCGATAAAATGTTCCTGAAAGGCTACCGCCGGCTGCAGGTAGGGCTCAACCCGGAACTTGAAATCGGGCGTTTTCTCACCGAGCGCTCGCCCTTTTCTAACGCCGTGCCAGTGGCAGGCGGGGTCGGGTACCTGCCTGAGGAGGGACCCAGCATGATACTCGCAATCTTGCAAGGGCACGTCGCAAACCAGGGCAGCGGTTGGACATTTACGCTCGATTATCTGAAGCGCTATCTAGAAGACGCTGCCACTGGCGCCGTGAAGCCCTGCCCCGCGGCGCATGGCACCTATCTGGACCTGATGCGGATTCTGGGCAAGCGCACGGGCGAACTCCATACCGCGCTGGCCGTGCAGACCGGCGATCCCGATTTCGATCCGGAACCGGTGACCCGCGCGGACGTTGAATCGTGGGTGGCGCAGGTGCTCAAAGAGACACAGCAGACGCTCGATCGCCTTGCGCAAAGCGAGTACCGGGATGACCCGAATGTGCAGTCGATCCTCGCCGCGCGAAACACGCTTCTCGAACGCATCCGCGCCTGCGCGGTAACGGAAGTGGATGCGGCGAAGACGCGCTATCACGGCGACTACCACCTGGGTCAAGTGCTGCTGGCACACAACGACTTCGTGATCATTGACTTCGAGGGAGAACCGGCGAGAACGCTCGAAGAACGCCGGCAGAAGCATTCACCCTTGAAAGATGTGGCCGGCATGCTGCGCTCGTTCAACTACGCCGCCTACAGCGCACTCCTAGGCGCTACCGAAGAACAGCCGCCCGACTTCGCGCAACTGGAGCCGCATGCGCGGCAGTGGGAACAACTGGCTGCTAATGCTTTTCTGGCCGGCTATGACGATTCCGCGCGGCGATCGTCCGCCTATCCAAGCGATCCTGACCACGCCCATCGCTTGATCGAGCTGTTCACGCTGGAAAAGGCGCTATACGAAGTGCGCTACGAACTGGCGAACCGGCCTAAGTGGGTAGCTATCCCTGTCAAAGGTCTGCTTACGATCCTGAGACCTCAAGACGTTTAGTTCGTGAGGCCTAGTTGAGGACGGTCGAATGAATTCCCACAAGCGAAAGTCGGCGTCTGGGGACCTAGAGGTCTAAACTCGCTGCAGCACTAGCAGGGGCGGCTGATTCAACAGCCGACGCGTGCCGAGCACGCCGGCGATGGCGATTCCTATGCCGCCGACGGCGATTCCGCATACCCATAGCCATGGATTAACCCGGTATGGAAGCTCGAAAATCTCCGTAGCCAACAGATAGCTCGCGAGGCTCGCTGCCATCGCGGCCAAGGCCCCCGCAATCGCCCCAACCGTACCAAACTCGGCAATCAAACCGAGCAACACCTGGCGCCGGCTCGCGCCTAGTGCGCGGAGGAGTGCTGTTTCGCGACGGCGTTCTGGCTTGCTGGTCTGAATGGCTGCGTACATTACCAGCAGTCCCGCAGCCAGGGTGAAGAGAAATACGTACTCGACCGCCAGGGCCGCACGATCCATTATCGTCCGCACCTGCCGCATGATCGTCTCGACGTTCAACACGGTGACGCTGGGGAACTGGCGCGCGAGTTCGGTGATGAACCGCGCCTGCTCTGGCGGCAGATAGAAGGCGGTAATCAGGCTCGCCGGATGATCCTCAAGCAGAGCGGGTGTTGCGATCACAAAGAAGTTCACGTTGAACGAATCCCATTCGACCTCTCTCAAGTTGGCGACGTCGCCCACGGTCCTCTCGCCGCCAATTTGATAAGTGAGGCGATCACCTAACTTGATGTCCAGGGCCTCCGCGATGCCGGTCTCCACCGAGAATCCTTGGGCATCGCCCTCGGCCCTGCCCCACCATTCGCCCGCCACAATCTCGTTGTCGCCTTGCAGCGTGTCCGCCCACGATAGATTGAACTCGCGGGCGATCAGCTGCTGGGCGCGAGGATCTTTGTAATCTTGCGGCCCGACCGGCCGATCGTTAATGGCGACCAGCCGCCCTCGCACCACGGGATAGAGCTCCGGCATCGGCAAATCATGCTCGCGGAACAAGACGGCCAAGGTCTTAACGTCCCCACGCTGGATGTTGATCATGAAGTGATTCGGCGCATCCGCTGGCAATGTCCCGCGCCAAATGTTCAGCAAATCGACGCGCGCGATCGCAAGCACGAGCAATGCGGCGATCCCGAGGGCGAAGGCAGTGATCTGGATCGTGCTGCTCGCGCGTTGTCGCCCCAGGCGCGCGATGCCGCTGCGCCAAGCGGCGCCCGAACGCGGCTGAAGATGGCGGATGCCAAAGACAAGCGTGAATGCGGCGAGCCACAGTCCCGCGACTGTAGCGCCCGCACCCAGCAGTAACTTGCCGATCAACACGGCCTCACTGGCGTGGAACGCTAGCAGGAGGCATATCGCGACAATTGCAAACACGGCCGTCATCCACGCGGCCGGAGTGGGGTTGCCCACTTCGCGGCGTAGCACGCGCAGGGGTGGAATTTCCTTCAATCGCACGATCGGCGGCAGCGCAAAGCCGAGCAGCGCCAGCACGCCTGTCACAACGCCGGTAGCGATCGGGGCCAGGCCCGGTGGTGGAACTTCCTGCATCAGCCAACCCTGAAGCAACGCGGCCAGTGCC
>JAPSGG010000229.1 GCA_031177845.1 Chromatiales bacterium | reverse complement strand
AGTCCATTCAGTGCGAGGTATACCCTAAGCAGATTGCCTTCAACGCGCTGCCGCACATTGACCAATTTCAGGACAACGGCTACACCACGGAAGAGATGAAGATGGTGTGGGAGACGCGCAAGATCATGGGCGATGAGCAGATTCGCGTGAATCCGACCACCGTGCGCGTCCCGGTGTTCTATGGCCATTCGGAGGCCGTGCATCTTGAAACGCGCGACAAGATCAGCGCGCAAGCGGCGCGCCAGCTGCTGACGGAGGCGCCGGGTGTATGCGTGGTGGACGAGCGCAAGGATGGCGGTTATCCCACGCCCGTCACTGAGGCGGCTGGGCGCGACGCCGTGTTTGTTGGCCGCATCCGTGAGGACATCTCGCATCCGCGCGGCCTCAATCTATGGGTCGTGAGCGACAACGTGCGCAAGGGCGCGGCGCTCAATAGCATTCAGATCGCGGAATGTTTAATCAAGGACTACTTATGAGCAAGAGCTACTGGCGGCGGAATCCGCAGGATATCTTGTACGGACGCCTGACGGACTGAGCACCGACGGTAGCCACGATGGGAATGGGAAGACAATGACAGCGCGCAGACTGGCTAGGGGCTTAGCCCTGCTGACGATATTCTTGCCGAGCTTCGCATGGTGTTTAGGGCTCGGGGACATCAAGGTGGACACCGCCCTCAACCAGCCGTTGCGCGCGGAGATTCGGCTCCTCTCCGTGGAGCCGGATGAGGTCGATAACCTGCGGGTCTCGCTAGCCTCGCAGGAGACCTTCGATCGAGTGGGCATCGAACGCCCCTTCGTGCTGAGCCAGCTCGAGTTCAAACCAGTACCAACGGAGAATAGCGGCACCCTCATCGAGGTGACTTCCAAACAGCCGATGCGGGAGCCGTTCCTAAACTTCCTGGTCGAGGTTCAATGGCCGAATGGGCGGTTGCTACGCGAATATACGGTGCTGCTGGACCCACCCGTGATGATGGATCAGCATGGGGGTATCATCACCAAGGCGCCGGCCGTCGCTCCACAGGCGAAGCAGGCACCTGAGCGCGCGACGTCAGATGCCCTACAGGGAGTAACCAAGGCATCCAACCGCGATTCCACCCACGCGGAATCACAAGCGGGGATCGCTTCCACGCAGATGCCGGCGGATGATGCCGTATATCCACAACCGAGCGCAGAAAAGGCGCACACAGCCTCCCTCAGCCATGAGGTGGCGCCAGGCGATACGCTCGGCGAAATTGCCCAGCATTACCGGCCTGATGCTGACGTAAGCCTGTCGCGGATGATGATGGCGATCCTGCGCACAAATGAAGATGCCTTCTTTCAAGGCAACATCAATAACTTGAAGACAGGGATCATCCTGCGCATGCCGGCCGACTGGGAGATCGCGGCCATCAGTGAGGAGGAGGCGGTCGCCGAGGTCGCTCGGCAGAACAGCCTGTGGCGCGAGTATCGTGCGCAGCTTGCCGCCGCTGTACCATCCGAGCAGATCGAGGAATCAGTGGCGACCGTGTCCGCCTCCGAGATTGCGGGTAAACAGACAGATACCGCGGCTAGTGAGAGGCAGGATTCAGGAAGCCGGGACTCCATTGCCCTGGATGCCAAGAACCAGGATTGGACAAGTGAGGGGCGGCTTAAGATCATGGCTCCCGACCATAGCAGCACAAATGCCCAGGCGACCAATGCCGGTGGTAACATCGAGCAGGTTGAGTTCCAACCGGACGATCCGCTCGCACAGGAACTGCTCGTACAGGAATTGGCTGAATCGCGGCGGGTGGAAATTGAATCCCTCCAATCGAGGGTCGCGGAGCTGGAATCGATGATCGCCAAGCAGCAGCGCATCATCTCGCTGCAGAGCGAGGCGCTCGCCAACCTGCAACAGAGACTGAATGGCGTCGATGCCCCCCGGGGACGAGAGGAGCCGATCGCACACGTCGATTTGAAAGTGGCGGTTCCCACCGAAGCGACGGCGGATACCGCGGCCGCCGACGAGCCGGCCACCCCCGTCACTTCGCAGCCCGTGACCATAGCCGATACGACCGCGCCGCAAAAGCCTGCCGGCGAAGCGGTTGCGGCAGCGCCATCCTCCATCAGCCTTATCGATGACCTACTTGCGAGCCCGTCGATGCTCGTGGGACTCGGCGTGGGCGCGACCTTGTTGCTGGGACTGGTATGGATGGTGGTAAGGCGGGCCGCCTCCAACCGGGCCGCAACCATCGATCTCGCGTCCTATGAGGGCGATGGCAATGCCGTGGATGCCAGAGTCGCAGCGGCGCCGATTCCCGAGACAATCGATGCGATGAGCCGGGAGGTGACCGAGGCGTCGCAGCCGGCCGTGCAGAGCGCCGCCGCAACGGCGGCGCTCGATGGTGGCGTGGGCGCTGTGGCGTCCGCCGCTGCGGAGCAGAATCAGGATGCGGACACACCAACTAGCCCGGTGAGCGATGACACGCTTGCCGAGGCGGACGTTTACATCGCCTATGGACTGCACCAACAGGCAGAGGATCTTCTGCAGGAGGCCATCAGACGAAACCCCAACCGCGACGACTATCGCGTCAAGCTGCTAGAGGTTTACTACGTCGGCAGGAACCGAGCGGGATTCGATGCGCATGCGCAGGCGTTGTATGAGTCGGCAGGCCGCAAAGCAGGCGGCGAGTGGGATCGCGTAGTTACCATGGGTCGGGACTTGAGTCCATATAATCCGTTGTTTCGCAATGCCGCGGAGGATCGGATGTCGGCGCCCGTGCAACCTGAGACGGCGGATGTCGGTGCTCGCGCTGGCTCGCAAGGACAGACCTCCACTGTGGTCGCCGAATTGGAGCTCGATTTATCCGCAGCCGATCCGGATCAGGCGAAGCTAACTCGGGCCTTGGCCGAGGAGGCGCAAGAAGAGGAATCGGCGATTGCTCACGACAGTGAGATCCTGGAGATTGGGGCGAGCGACCTCGATGCAACGCTCATGGTGGATCTGCCGGCGGCGACTTCCACCTCTACCTTGCAGATGGATGAACGCGCGCTGGACTTCGACCTGTCCGATCTGGACATAGCCGATGGCGCCGACGCCACCGCTGAAATCCAGCAGGCATTGAGCCAGCCTCGGTCGGAGGCTGTTCAGCTCGGTAACGATGCCCCACTAGACAACGCACGAACGCTGACCATGCCGCGCATTGCAAGTCCCGAAGGCGCGCAGCAGGTCGAGAATACGGTAACGGTTGAGCTTCAAATCGAAAAGCAGGCTACTGCGCTGGTGGATGAGACCGTTCTGAAGCTGGACGATGGTCTGGATGCTGAAAGCCTCGAGGCCTTGCTAGGCGAGGATGAGGTCAGCACTAAACTGGATCTCGCCAAGGCCTACATCGATTTGGGAGATTCGGACGGTGCCATCAGCACCTTGGAAGAGGTGTTACAGGAAGGTGACGACAATCAGCGTAAGGAGGCGGAGGTGTTGATGCGCCAGATCGCTTAGGCTGACGGCAGCATCGATGCGCTCAGAGGCCGGGAGGCGGTGGCGTCCCGGCCTTTTTTCGTTTGAGGCGTCCAATGGACTGACGAAGGCAGAGGTTGCACCGGACGACGAGCATACCTAGGGGATAGGAACTAGGGCATAGGCACGAGGGATTTACGAAATGGCCGTCGACCCCATGGCCTGTGTCCTCAAGCCTTATTTCTGCGGCTTCTATGTGACTAGAGGCTCTGCATTGTTCTGAATCTCCTCTAGAATCGGCACTATGCATCCTGCGATTCGCATCCTCGTTCTGGTCGTCATCACCGTATTCATGGCCGCCGGTGGTCCCTATGTCCTTGTGGCCGGCATCACCCTGTCGATCATGCTGCACTCAGCGAGGAATCTGAGCGCGGATGCAGGCTTGTTGCGCATGGTTTTGCGCATGCGCTGGTTTGTTCTGTCGATCATGATTCTCTATGCGTGGTTTACGCCAGGCGAGGTGTGGTTTCCGGCGCTAGGCGTCTTCTCCCCCAGCCAGCAGGGCTTGACGCAGGGACTGTTCAGGTGCTCGGTGCTGATCGTCGTCTTGAGCCTGGTGCACTGGCTGGTACACGCTAGCAGCCGGGAAGAACTGATCCAAGGTATCTATTGGCTTGCCAGGCCCTTGACCTGGGTGGGATTAAGG
>JAPSGG010000026.1 GCA_031177845.1 Chromatiales bacterium | reverse complement strand
CCGGTACGGAATGAAGTACCTGGCCGCCGCTACCGTGATCAGTATCGCCGGTTTCTCGGGCGTCATCTTGTTCAGCGATTATTGGTCTGCGCAGTTCATGCTGAGCACCGGCATGTTGATCGTATTGGGCGTGCTGCCGCTGTATATGGCAACCCTCTTGCGCAAGCTCAACGACGCCATCGATCGCGCCAATGTGGCGAGTCAGGCCAAATCGCAGTTCGTGGCTAATATGAGCCACGAGTTGCGCACGCCGCTCAATGGTGTGATCGGCATGAGCGATCTGCTGATGGACACCCGGCTCAATGTCGAGCAGCGAGAGATCGCTCGCACTATTCACACCTCGGCCCATACCTTGCTAAGCCTCATCGAAAACATCCTCGACTTCTCCAGGATTGAAGCGGGCAAGCTGCAAGTCGAGATCAATGATTTTGATCTGCACCGTCTGGTGCGCGATATGGCCTTGTTATTCGAGCCGCAGGCGCGCAAGAAAGGGCTCGAATTTACCGCCTTCGTCGCGCCCCACACGCCCTTCCTGTTGCGCGGTGACGCGGCCCATGTCCGACAGGTTTTCATCAATTTGCTCGGCAACGCCGTCAAATTCACGGCTGAGGGTCGCATCGGCATCAAGGTGGCGCCGGCGGCGGATCAGGGGGATCCGCTTAAGCTGCGTTTTGAGGTGACTGATACGGGCATCGGCATTCCCGAGGCAGCCCAGGGCCAGATCTTCGAGACCTTTACCCAGGCCGATGCGTCCACCACCCGCCGCTTTGGCGGCACGGGCTTAGGCACCGCAATCGCTCGGCAGTTGGTTGAACAGATGGGTGGCCGGATCGGGGTGCACAGCCGCGAGGGCGTAGGCACGACGTTCTGGTTCGAGCTGCCGTTCGAACGTCAGACCGGCACGCGCGAGGACAGCGTGCTACCGGAAACGCTGCGCGGCGTGTGCGTGCTTGCGCTGGTCGGCGAGCCGTTGGCGGCCAGGATCTTGCCAGCGCTGGCAAGCTGGCGCCTGGGGCTTGAGTGCGCGGAGAATGCCGCCACCGCCTTTGCCACGCTTGCACGGGCCCCCGCGCAGCATCTGCCCCATCGAGTCGTGCTGGTGGAGCGGCGGCGATTGGATATGGAGCCGGAAGACTTTGCCGCCGCTGCGCGGGCGCTGCAACCATCCGGCAAACTGTCGCTGGTGTTGATCGATGACCCCTTTGACGCCGCTCGGGAAGAGTTCCTGATTCGCTGCGGCTACTGTGCGGTGCTGCCTGAACCGCTGGAAAAGTCGCTGCTTTTCAATGCCATTCACGCTGCCCAGACGCATCATGAGCCACCGGAGAACGTGGTCTCGTTGGCGGAACACTACCGTAGCCGTGGTACGGAGCGGCGTCTTCACATCCTGGTGGCGGAGGATAACGAGATTAACCAAGAGGTCATCAAAGCGATTCTTCAGCGAGTCGGGCACAAGGTTCGGCTGGTGAACGATGGCGAGCAGGCGCTGGATGCCTTGGCGCACGGCAAGACGCGTTTCGACGTGGTTATAGTGGACATGCAGATGCCCGGGGTGAGCGGCCTTGATGTGGTCAAGGCCTATCGCTTCATGAATCCGAGCGCGGGTGCGCCAGTCATCGTGTTGACGGCCAACGCGACGCGCGAGGCCATGGACGCGTGCCGGACAGCGGGCGCGAACGCATTCCTAACCAAGCCTATCGACGCCAGACATTTGCTGGACACAATCGCGGCGCAGATCATCGCTAGCACGCCGGTCAGGCACACGGCCGTCGAGCCGCCGCGCCAGAAAACGAGCCCGCAATCCGACGCGCAGCTGGATGAGTCCGCGCTCAACAGGCTGTGCCAGCTGGGTTCCGGGCGCGATTTCGTGCGCGAACTGGTGGAAGGCTTTACCCGCGACGGCACGCGGCTTATGGCCAGGCTCCAACAAGCGGTGGCCGAGGTGGATTACCCGGAATTTCAGGATGCCGCACATGCGCTCAAGGGCACCGCCAGCGAGCTCGGCGGGACTCAGCTGGTGCGCCTGTGCGCCGCGGCCCAGCAGCTCAAGCCTTTCGATATGTCCGGCCCCCAGAGTTCTGCCTTGGCCGCATGCATTAGGGCCAGCTTCAACAAGACCTGCGCCGGGCTCACTGATTACCTAAACCGTCAGCGCAGCGTCATGCAATGACCGCAGACCCGCCCGGTCGATTTAAGAACCCTCCGCGATTGCGCCGCTCCTGGCTGGCCGGTTGCCGCGCGGCCAGCCGTCCCATCATATGCAGATCGCGCGGTTCCAGGCGCATGGCCGCATCCACCCAAAGCTCCGCAACGCCCATTAACTCTTCATAGGTGATCGGGTCGACGCGATGCTTCGCCGCGCGCACCGCACGGTACCCATTGGCTGCCCGGTCTTCCCGCCTGATGTAATCGTATACGGCCATCTCGCCCTGCAAGTCTTCCGCTAGAACGTCCACGACACCCATCTCGAACAGTTCCTCGGCGCCGTAGATTCTCCCGCTCAGGATCATGCGTTCGGCGCGGGCGCCACCGAGCCGGCGGCTCAGCAGGCTGTAGGCGCCCATGCCGGGAAAGAGATTGAACAGGATCTCCGGCAGGCCCATCTTGCTGCTGCGCTCGGCGATCAGGACATCGCTTGACATGGCGGTCTCGAAACCGCCGCCGAGCGCATCGCCCTGCACCAGGGAGATCGTGGTGATATCTCGTTTGAAGTGGATGATATTGGCGTACAAGGCATCGATGCAGGTCTTCGCATAGGTATGCAGGGCGGCTTTATTCCTGTTCTGGATGAGGCTCCTAAAAAGGCCGAGATCGCCGCCCAGGTTGTATACATCGGGTACATTGGAAGCCAGCACGTGATAACGGATACCGCGAGTCTCCGCCGTGTTCGCTTCAAGTTCATTACACCAGAAGTTGAGCTCCGTCAGCAGGGCCGGCGTGAAGCAAGGCTGCGAAGAGGGCTGCATGTAGCACCACGCTGTCTGATACTTCCGATCGAAGTAAGTGACCAATTGCGTGTAGTGGGAGTTATTGATGCCGGCGACTGAGGCCAGCGGCTTCGGGGCGTTATTGCGCATCGTCGGGCTACCTCTGCTCGTGTAGTTGAGGCGTTGGGGAGAGACGTGGCCTGGGGGCGATGCGCGCTTCGGCTTGACAGTGCGCGAAAGCAGACACGGCCACCATAGCCATCTGTACAAATCAAATAATAGTCCGCGAACGTCCTTTTGAAATAATTACCTAGACGCTGCCGTGGGCGGGCGCGCTGGAAAGATCGCTAGTGCCGCTCGCACTATAGCGCCGGCGCCCGTTCGATGCGGTCGATGAGGATGTTCTTGAATTCGTTGGGATCCTTGACATGGGTGATCTGGCCCGGACGGGGGAAATGCTGGTCATGGAGCCTGGACAGCCAGAAGCGCAACGCCGCCGCGCGCAGCATCAATGGCCAAGCGCGGCGCTCGAGAGAGGTCAGCCGCCGCTCTTGGTCGTAAGCGCCAACCAGGGCGCCGACCTTGGCCGCGTCCAGGCTGCCGCCGGGCTTGCCGCACCAGTCGTTGACGGTAATGGCTAGGTCATACAGCAGCACGTCGTTGCAGGCATAATAGAAATCGATTATGCCGGTCAGCTCGTCGCCGACGAACATGGCGTTATCGCGAAACAGATCGGCGTGGATCACACCTCTACTCAACTCAGGATAGCGGTCCTGGCCCTGGAATTTCAGTTCCTCATCCAACAAGCGCGCATCGTCTTTGGTGAGGTGCGAATGCAGAATCTCGCGCATCGCCAGCCACCAAGTGAACCCACGGTCGTTGTCGCGATATCCCCGGTATGTACGCGCCGCCAGGTGTAGGCGGGCCAGCGCGCTCCCCATCACGCGGCAATGGTCCAGGTCCGGCTCGTGCGGACTCTCTCCCGTGAGACGTCGCACCAGCGCAGCCGGTTTGCCGTTCATTTGCTGCAAATACTTGCCGTCGCGATCCGGAATCGGGTGGGCACTGGGAATGCCGTGCTCGGCGAGATGCGCCATAAGGTTTAAGAAAAAAGGGAGTTCTTGCGAAGCGTGTTTTTCGAACAAGGTCAATACGAACTCGCCTCGTTCGGTGGTCACGAAGAAATTCGTATTCTCAACGCCGGCGCGTATGCCGCTAAAGTCGACCAAGGGCCCTTCGTCATACAGGCTGAGGAATACCTCAAGTTGCTCGCGACTGACGGGCGTATAGACGGACATGACTGATCAGCTGGCGGGACTGATGTCTCGCGATCTGTGTTTGAAAGTGGCCACAAACCGGCGGTTTTTAGTCTTGCTTATAGTTCCAGCAGCCGCTCGCGTTCCTCGGCCGAAGGCTCGAATCCGCGATGTTCATAGTGTTCGAAAATAGTCTCGACCACCTCTTCCGGCTTATCCAGCAGCTTGAAAAGGCCGAGGTCCTGAGGATCGATGACGCCTTCCCCGATCAAGGTCTGCTTGAACCAGTCGATCAGCCCTGTCCAGAATGTCGCGTGCACCAGAATAATGGGTATGCGGGCGGTCTTGCCAGTCTGCACGAGCGTGAGGATCTCGGCCAGTTCATCCAGCGTACCAAAGCCGCCTGGCAGCACCACGTACGCCGAGGCGTATTTCACGAACATTACCTTGCGCGTGAAGAAGTGGCGGAACCGCAGTGAGATGTCCTGATAGTCGTTGATGCCTTGCTCGTGCGGCAGTTGAATGTTAAGCCCGACACTGGGTGACTTGCCGGCAAACGCCCCTTTGTTGGCCGCCTCCATGATGCCTGGCCCGCCGCCGCTGACCACTGCGAAACCGGCATCGGATAGGGCGCGAGCGATATCCTCGGCTAGTTTGTAGTAGGGGTGATCGGGCAGCACGCGCGCCGAGCCGAAGATACTGACCGAAGGTTTGATGCGGGCGAGGCGCTCAAAACCCTCCACGAACTCGGCCATGATTTGGAATACTTTCCAGCTCTCGCGAGTCAGCAGGGTATCGTCGATCGGCGCGAGGCCAGGGTGAGAAGCGCGCGTGTAGTGATCCATGAATCATTCAAGCGATGTAGGCGTCTGACATGATAACCTTCGCGACGGGATCACACTAGCGAAAGGTCCCGTCCGGGATTCTTTCAGCCAGGCCCAGCAAAAACGGTGATCTTTGCTCAATTCATTAAACATGTAAGGGTTTGGTGATTGTTTCGGGACGTCCCTCAGCCGTCGGCCGCGCGCAAGTGTTTGTGCGAGGCGCGTTCCACGCAGCAGATTCTTGTGCTGCATTGATCACGCTCTGTTCTCGCTAGCCGCAAGGTTTGCGTAAGGCCATCTACCTTTCCATGAGTCCATCTCGCCGCAAGCCCCTAATCCTGGTGGACGGAACGTCCTATTTTTATCGCGCGTTTCACGCGCTGCCGGCGCTCAGCAACTCCAAGGGACACCCCACCGGCGCCATCTACGGCGTGGTCGGCATGCTCAAGAAGCTTCTTGCTGCGCACGCGCCCGAGCACATGGCGGTCGTGTGGGACGCAAAGGGAAAGACGTTTCGGACCGAAATCTACCCGCAGTACAAGGCAACCCGCCCGCCCATGCCGGAGGAACTATGTATCCAGATCGAGCCCCTGCACGAGATCATCGGTGCCCTGGGTTTGCCGTTGCTATGCATCACGGGTGTTGAGGCCGACGACGTTATTGGAACGCTGGCGCGCGAGGCGGAAAGGCTAGATATGCCGGTGCTGATCTCCACCGGTGACAAGGACATGGCGCAGCTCGTCAACGCGAATACGACGCTGGTGAACACCATGGATAATGTCTGGCTCGACGTCGAGGGGGTCAGAGAGCGGTTTGGCGTGCCGCCCGAGCGCATCGTCGATTATCTTGCGTTGATGGGGGATAAGATCGACAACATCCCCGGCGTGCCCGGCGTCGGCCCCAAGACCGCGGCCAAGTGGCTACAGGCGCACGGCACGCTGGCTGGCGTGATCGAACACGCAGGCCAAATCAAGGGCAAGATTGGCGAGAAGCTGCGCGCTGCGCTGAGCGATCTACCTTTGTCATACCAGCTGGCGACCATCAAGTGTGACGTGCCGCTGGAGGTAACACCGCGGGACCTTTTCATCAAGCCCACCGACGTGGATCGCCTGCGCGAACTCTATCGGCACTATGAATTCAGGGGCTGGCTTGCCGCCTTGGATGTAGCCGGACCCAAAGAGCAAGAACTGCGAGATGGGACAACGTCTGACGTGAACGCCCTAGAGGCGCCCGCGCAAGGCGCTGCATACCAGGTGATCTTGACCGAGGCCGCGTTGAACGAGTGGTTGGCGAGACTGGAAGCCGCCGAGTTAATCGCCTTCGATACCGAGACCGATAGCCTCAATTACGCCGAAGCCCGCCTGGTCGGGATGTCGTTCTCGGTTAGGCCCGGCGAGGCCGCGTACCTGCCACTGGGACACGACTATCCCGGCGCGCCCCAGCAACTGGATTTGGAGGCCGTGCTCGCGCGCCTCAAGCCTTGGCTAGAGAATCCGGCCAAGCGGAAGGTCGGTCATCACCTCAAGTACGACCGCAACGTGCTCGCCAATCACGACATCAAGCTTGCCGGGATTGCCCACGACACCATGCTCGAATCGTATGTCTTGAATTCCACTGCCAGCCGGCATGACTTAGATACTTTAAGCGAGCGGCATCTAAACCATGTGACGATCCGCTTCGAGGAGGTCGCCGGCAAGGGCGCCAAACAGCTGGCCTTCAATCAGGTGGAGCTGGAAAAGGCCGCACCCTATGCGGCCGAAGACGCGGATGTGGCCTTGCGCCTGCACCGGCATTTCTGGCCACAGCTTCAAGCGCAGAACAAGCTGCGCGCGCTGTACGAGGACATCGAGATGCCGCTGGTGCCGGTGCTCTCGCGCATGGAGTGTGCGGGCGTCTTGGTTGACGCGAAACAGCTGGCCGCCCAGAGTGCCGAGCTGGCCGCGCGTATGGCCGCAGTCGAACGCGAGATCTTCGAGGCCGCGGGCCAGCCATTCAACATCGGCTCACCTAAGCAGATCCAGGAGATCCTGTACGACAAACAAGGGCTGCCCGCGAAACGCAGAACGCCCAAGGGCCAGCCTTCCACCGCCGAAGACGTGCTGGCAGAACTCGCGCTCGATTATCCCTTGCCCCGTTTGATATTGGATCATCGCTCGTTAGCCAAGCTCAAATCGACCTACGCGGATAAGCTGCCGGAGCAGGTCAACTGCCGTACGGGCCGGGTACACACCTCTTACCATCAAGCTGTCACCTCGACGGGGCGGTTGTCATCCTCTGAGCCGAACTTGCAGAACATTCCCATCCGCACCGAGGTCGGCCGACGCATCCGCCAGGCCTTCATCGCGCCGCCCGGATATAGAATCCTGGCTGCCGATTACTCGCAGATCGAACTGCGGATCATGGCGCATCTATCCGGCGATGCAGGCCTGCGCGCGGCCTTCGAGCACGACCAGGATATCCACCGCGCCACCGCGGCTGAGGTCTTTGGCGTGGCAGTCGGCCAGGTAACGGCGGAGCAGCGGCGCGTGGCCAAGACCATCAACTTCGGGCTCATCTACGGCATGTCCGCCTTCGGGTTGGCCCGTCAGCTCGGCATCGATCGCTTTGCCGCGCAGGAGTACGTCAACCGGTATTTCGAGCGCTACCCGGCCGTCAAGGCCTATATGGATGAGACCCGCGAGCAGGCACGCAGTCAGGGTTTTGTGGAGACTGTATTCGGCCGCCGCCTGTATTTGCCAGAGATCAATTCGCGCAATGCGCAGCGACGCCAATATGCCGAACGTACCGCCATCAATGCGCCCATGCAAGGTTCCGCGGCCGACATCATCAAGCGCGCCATGATCCTCGTGGATGGATGGCTGCAAGCCTCCCGCATCCCGGCGCGCATGATCATTCAGGTACATGACGAGCTGGTGTTTGAGGTTGAAGCCGCCGCGGCACAGATGGTCAGGGTCGAGATCATTCAGCGCATGGTCACGGCGGCCGAGCTTACGGTGCCTCTACGGGTTGAGGCCGCGGTGGGCGATAATTGGGATGAAGCACACTAGTCGCGCGCAGTCCTCTTAGAATGCGGCGCGCAGGATACGCCCTCCAGCCATCCGGCGAAATCCCCGTGGCCGTGCGGCCTTCCTCTAGCAAGAGGGGGCCATTGAAGGAGCCCTTAAACGGCGCTGGCTGTCGCTTCGCGCCCAGCGCGCGCGGCTCATCGTACAAACACAACCGCCTATCGCCTTTCCGTGTCAATTCAGAGCTTCTTGGCTTATAAGTGGCGCAACACGCTATCCCGCACGCACGCCTCGCCGCAGGCGGACTGCATGGTAAACGCGACCGGCTGGCAGCCTCACAACAACCGAGGGGCTGTCTGAGAAAGAAAGCATTGTGGGGAAGGGAAGGGGGTTGACCGGCAGGATCATCAAGGATGGTGATCCCCGGTTTTAACACATCCTCTAGCGCCTCAAAAATTGCACCTCTCCCGCGGGTAGAATTCGCCATCGCGGAACTTTTGCATCGGGCCCGAGTCACACAGACGAGCGCTGAAGCCCGGCGCTTCCCGCTTCCCTCCCTGAGCGGGTCGATGGCTCGGACTCCCCCAAGCCGAGCCTGAGATGCCCCGGTGTTTCTCCCCATTTATGCCGGGGCTCTTTTGTGCCCGCCTGCCGTCCGTGACTTGGATGACGGTTAGCTGCGAATCCGGCCTAATTCAGAGACCTAGCCAGTCATCCAGCACCTTGTGAGCCTCCTTCAGCCCCTGGTGTTTGAGCGCTGAGAATGCCTGTAGGCTGGAGTCGACCGCGCGCTCTTGAAGCAGACCTCCGATCTTCTGTAACGACGCGGCCACGGCGCCACGGCTCAACTTGTCGGCCTTCGTCAGCAGCGTATGCATGGGCAACTCGCATTGTTTGCCCCATTCCAGTAGTAGCCAGTCGTGTTCTGTGAGTGGATGGCGGATATCCATGACCAATATCAGGCCGCGCAGACTCCCACGCTGGCGAAGATAGTGTTCCACCAGCGACTGCCAGCGTTTTCGCATCTCGTGGGGCGCTTTGGCGTAGCCGTAACCAGGCAGATCCACCAGACGCCGATCATCCTTAACCACGAAGAAATTGATCGTACGCGTGCGCCCTGGCGTCTTGCTGATCTGCGCCAGATTTCGTTGCTGGCACAGCGCGTTAATCGCGCTGGACTTGCCCGCATTGGATCGGCCCGCAAAGGCTACCTCGGCGCCTTCGTCGACTGGCAGCCGCCAGGGATCGAAAACGCTGGTGAAAAAACGAGTCTGCTTGTAGATCGGATTCATGCGCAATGGTGTACGCTGCTCGGAGTCTTTATTAGACGATGCAGATTAGCGCGCGGCGCGCGTTTCATGCTAAGTTTCCGCGCCTTCGCGTTCGGCAATCCGGCGCCGTTCGCGCATCGCCCTCACGTTCAAGGAATTGGCTCGAAATGAAAAAGCTGCCTGTCATCGCGTTAGCCTGCATCACTGTGGTGCCCGCGGCGGTCACAGGCGCGGATATTGAGGCGGGCCGGGAAAAGGCCTCCACTTGCGCCGCCTGTCACGGCGTGGATGGTAACAGCGCCAACCCTCAATGGCCCAAACTCGCGGGCCAGCATCCGCAATATATCTACAAGCAGCTACAGGACTTCAAACAGGGCGCGCGAGCTGATCCCATCATGAGCCCGCAGGCGCGGAGCTTGAGCGACCAGGACATGCGCGACCTCGCAGCCTATTATGCCGCGCAGACCACCAGTCTCGGCACTGCGGGAGAGGAACTA
>JAPSGG010000228.1 GCA_031177845.1 Chromatiales bacterium | reverse complement strand
GATGGCGGCGCGATTGGCTACCGAGACCGCGTCGCTGGAGGTGGACAGGCGCTATGCGCAACACTATCCGACTCTGGACCTATTTGCCACTAAGACGAATGAGGACACCGGCGGCGGCATCTTCGGGGCCCAGGAGACGGACGACGAGATCGTCGGCATTCAGTTGAACGTTCCGATCTTCTCGGGCGGCTTCGTCACGTCGAACACCCGGGAGGCCCAATTTCTGCTGGAGCAGACGCGGGAGCTGCAAGAACTGCAGCGCCGTCGGACGATCCGCCAGACCCGCGCCTCTTACATGAACGTGGTCGCCGGCATCAGCCAGGTAAAGGCCTTGTGGCAGGCCCTGGAGTCGAATCGGGCGGCCGCGGACGCGGCCAGGGCCGGCTTCGAGGTCGGGACTCGCACCTCCCTGGATGTGCTGCTCGCGCTGCGCGAGCAGTTCCGCACCCAACGCGATCTGGCCCGCGCTCGTTACAACTACCTTCTGGATACGCTGCGCCTCAAACAGGCGGCAGGCACGTTGACGGCGGAGGACCTGGTGGCTCTCAACGCCTGGCTCAGCTAGTCTGGCGTTATGAACCGAGAACTACTGCCCTATCGCGCGGCGCTGTGGCTCGCTTCGCCATTGCTGATCGGTTACACCCTATGGCGGGCCGCGCGCGACGGTGGTACGGACTATCTGCGGCAACGGCTGGGCTTTGAAGCCCCCTTAATGCATGCGCCCCTATGGGCGCACTGCGCTTCAGTTGGTGAGGTCAAGGCCGTGCTGCCGTTGCTGAAGGCAATCCGCACCCGCCACCCGGAAATCCCTCTGGTGGTAACGACCAATACCCCGGCCGGCCGGGAGGTACTGCTAGACCGAATGGGCGGTGACGTGAGCCACACCTATCTGCCGCTGGATTTCGCGCCCTGCGTGGCGCGTTTCTTGAAGCGTGTGCAGCCTCGTTGCGCGGTGGTGATGGAGACGGAGTTGTGGCCAAACCTCTACGCGCATTGCGCGGCGCAGGGCGTTGCGCTGGTGATGATCAACGCGCGGCTGTCGGAGCGCACCCTGCAGGCGCCAGCGCCGATGCGCCGCGCCTACCGCCATGCCCTCTCCAACGTCGTGGCGATTCTTGCTAAGAGCGAAAAGGACGCCGATCGGTTTTTGCGGCTAGGCGCCGTGCGCGAACGGGTCGAGACGCTGGGCAACATAAAATTCGCGAGACCTGTCGAGAATAATCCAAGCGCGCCCGCCGATCTGGTCGGCCGGCCTTATTGGCTGGCGGCCTCCACGCACCACGATGAAGAGCTACGGATAGCACGCATCTGGCAGCGCTTGCCGCACGCCGGTCAAGTGCTCGTGATAGCCCCGCGCCACCCGGAACGCCGCCAGGCGATCCTGAAACAGCTCATGCCGCTGGGGATGGAGACCGCGGTACGCAGCCGCGGCGATGCGTTAACCTCTGACACGCAGATCTATCTCGCGGACACCCTCGGCGAGTTGCACGCACTGATCGCGCACGCCTCGCTGGTATTCATGGGCGGCTCGCTGATCCCCCGGGGCGGCCACAATCTCCTGGAGCCTGCCCGGCTCGGCAAGGCCATTCTGGTCGGCCCGCATATGGATAATTTCGCGGACGAGACACAGAGCCTGCTCGCGGCGGAGGCGATCTCCATGGTGCGCAACGATCGAGAACTTGGATATGCGTTGGAGCGCTTGCAGGCAGACGCCGAACTCCGTGCAGCGCTAGGGCGCCGCGCTGCCGACTTCATGTCAAGACAAGCGGACGTCGCGCAAGTTTATCTGGAGCGGCTGGAGGCGGTGTGCAGGCTAGGCTAGCAGTGATTGCACGCCGAGTACTAAATCCTCAGTCTTCAGTTCTGGCTCCTTAAACGATAGCCCTCCCGCAACAGCTCGAAATCCGATTCCCCAAATTTTAGATCAGGCTCCAGGCGCTTGAGCTTTCGCAATGAGCGCAGGAGCCGCGCGAGGTTGGCCTCGCGCCAGCGCGCGCCAGGCCGTCTGAGCTTCGCCCGGTCGAAGTCGATGAGCACGATCGCGCCTTTTGCACTCACTAGCACATTGTGCGCGTTGAGATCGGCGTGCCAGACACCGGCTTTGTGAAATCTGGCGATGACGCTGCCGATCTCGCGCCAAATGTATTCTGGCAGTGCTGCACCCATCTTGAGCCTCGCGGTCAAAGATGAAGAGGCCGGCGATCGGGCAGTAATCAGATCCGCGCGATAGAACAGGCCGCTTCTGGTGACGCGCGCGGCGAATGGGCGCGGCACGGGCAGCCCAAGCGCCATTAACCGCGCCAGCATCCGCCATTCACGCCAGGCACGGGTGCGATCAAGACCCGTCCACAAGTATCGGTCGCCCAGCCGCGCCGCCACGCGCCCTCCGCGTCGGTAGTGCCGCAGCACATAGTCGCATCCGTTGAAGCCGAAAAAGTGCGCGTGCCCGCGCCCCGGCACCGAACCCTTGAGCCATCCGCGCGCGGCGATCAAATCTGGCTCGAACCAGTCAGCCTGCGCATAGGCGGCAGCTTCGGCGTCGTATAGGATACGCGCGTTGTCCAATCTGGCCTCGGCTTCCCGCATCGCTGAATGACCTTACCTTTGGTCAGTCCGCCCGACTCGATCTGCCTGCTGCGCTTATCGGCGCTGGGCGATGTGACGCACGTCGTGCCAATCGTTCGCACCTTACAGGGCCACTGGTCGCAGACGCGGCTCACGTGGATCGTGGGCCGCCGCGAGGCGGAACTGGTAGGCGATCTTGCGGGCGTGGAGTTTATCACCTTTGACAAGCGCGCTGGCCTGCGTGCATATCGCGATCTGCGCCGCCGGCTTTATGCGCGCCGCTTCGATGTATTGCTCGACATGCAGGTCTCCCTGCGCGCGAGCATGGCGAGCTTGTGCGTGCGAGCGCCGCTGCGTCTGGGCTTTGATCACGCGCGCGCAAAGGACTTGCATGGTCTGTTTATCAACCGGCGCATTCCGGCCGTGCCCGACCAACACGTCGTGGATGGCCTTTTCAGTTTTCTCGAAACCCTGGGGCTGAACAAGCGCGAGCTACGCTGGGACATCCCCATCCCCGCGGAAGCACGAGCGTTTGCGGAGCAGCAGATTCCTGAGGGTCAAAGGACGCTCATCATCAGCCCCTGCTCCAGCCATAGCCCGCGCAACTGGCGCGCTGATCGCTACGCGCGCGTTGCCGATCACGCCATGCAGCGATGGGGCATGCGGATATTGCTCTGCGGCGGGCCAACGGTACGCGAGCGCCAATATGGCCATGCCATCGCCCGTCACATGCGCCGCGCGCCAACTAACCTGATTGGCAAGGATACCGTCAAACAATTGCTGGCGTTGCTGGCGCGCGCGGACGCCCTGCTCAGTCCGGATTCCGGGCCCGTGCATATGGCAACCTGCGTCGGTACGCCTGTGATCGGTCTCTATGCCGCCACCAATCCCGCGCGCAGCGGTCCTTACTTGAGCCGTCGGTGGTGCGTCGATAAATACGACGCCGCCGCGCGCCGATATCGAGGAAGACCGGCGTCCGAGCTGGCCTGGGGAACGAGACTTGAGTATCTGGGCGTCATGGACTTGATCGAGGTAGACGAGGTCATCGCAACACTCGACGGCCTGATGAACAAACCGTTACAGCAAATTTCCCTAGCTTCGCCACCCCCCTTTCTAACGGGGGGCTAGGGGGGATTTTCCGCGTCACGCCCATAATCAGGATACGACTTCTCCTCGACGATCTCCGAACCGAGCAGCCGATTTATTTCCCGCTTGAGCGCGGCGCGGCGATCGTTGTTGAGGTAAACCGCGCGCGCCAGCTCGATGAATCGCTCATCGAACTCGCCGCACGCCTCCTTGAGGCGAATCTGGTCCTCGATCTCCCACAGCGCCTCGTTGACCGACTTGAGTCCTGCGCGCTGCGGGCCTATATCGGTTTCCGAATAGCCGCAGCTTCTCCATGTCTCAGTGAGCAAATCCAACTCTTTGCGGACATTGCGCAGCTTGTCGACGTCGCGAATGCGCGCCGACTTGATCTCCAGAATGGTGATCTTGTCGATCAGCTCGCCGATCGAGATGGGTATCGTGATTCGATTCATCATTCCGCTACAATGCATGGCAGAAC
>JAPSGG010000227.1 GCA_031177845.1 Chromatiales bacterium | reverse complement strand
CTTCATCGGGCGCCACGGCCTTACCGTCGCCAAGACATATTGTCCACCCGTGCAGCGGGCAGGCGACCTTGCCGTCGAACACGATACCCTGCGACAGCCGGCCGCCCTTGTGCGGACAACGGTCGGCGAGCGCGAATATCTCGTCGTTGGCGTTGCGGAATAGCGCGATGTCTCCTCTGACGGAGTTGATCACCCGCGCGCCGAGGCGGGGGATGTCGTCGACCGCGCAAATGGGTAGCCATTCGCCAGCCCGCTGTCGTCGCGCAGGTATATCCCCCACGGCCTTAGCGGCGCTTGCTGGATTCCCACTTTCACGGGAATCACGGTTCGCATCTTCGGGCACGATTTCGTTCATAGCTATACCGTCAGGGCTTCAAATTCGCGCTTGTCGTAACCCTTGGCTCGCTCCACCCAAGGGTCCTTCTCGCCGGAGAGCGCGAACAGCAGGCGCTGATAAAGCGCTTTGCGATTCTCAGCGTCCTCAACGACCTTCTGCTTGACGTAGTCCAATCCGACGCGCGCGACGTAATGCACCGTGCGGTCTAGGTAACGCGCCTCTTCGCGATAGAGTTGAAGAAAAGCACCCGCATACTCCAGGACCTCTTCCGGCGTCTTCACTTTGACAAAAAACTGCGCGGCCTCGGTCTTGATGCCGCCGTTGCCGGCGACGTAGATCTCCCAGCCGCTTTCCACGCCAATGACCCCGACATCTTTGATGCCGGATTCCGCGCAATTGCGCGGACAGCCCGATACCGCCATCTTGACCTTGTGCGGCGCCCACATCTTCCAGAACGTTTTTTCCAGATCGATGCCCATCTGTGTGGAATCTTGCACCCCGAAGCGACACCAATCGGTGCCGACACAGGTCTTCACTGTGCGCAGCGCCTTGCCGTACGCATGTCCCGAAGGCATAGCGAGATCGCCCCACACCTTCGGCAGGTCTTCCTTCTTCACACCCAGCAGATCGATGCGCTGGCCGCCGGTAATCTTAACTGTGGGTATTTGATACTTGTCGACCACGTCCGCAATGCGCCGCAATTCCGCGGCACTGGTGTGACCACCGAACATGCGCGGCACGACGGAAAAGGTGCCGTCCTTCTGGATGTTTGCATGCGCACGCTCGTTGATGAAGCGCGATTGCGGATCGTCCTTGGCCTCGTGCGGCCAAGTGGAGATCAAATAATAGTTCAGCGCCGGCCGGCACGATGCGCAGCCGTTGGACGAGCGCCAGTTCAGATACTCCATCGTCTCCGGAATGGACAGCAGCTTCTCCTCGCGGATGGCCTTCCGCACCTCCTCGTGCGTGAGCTCGGTGCAGCCGCACATCGGCTTGGTTTTATTCGCATCCGGCGCGTAGGCACCGCCGACCGTCGAGGCCAGAATCTGCTCCACCAGGCCCGTGCACGAGCCGCAGGATGCTGAGGCCTTGGTATGCTTGCGCACGTCCTCGAGCGTGAACAGCCCCTTGGCCTTGATGGTCTTGACGATGGTGCCCTTGCACACGCCGTTGCACCCGCAGATCTCCATGTCGTCGGGCATGCCGACCGCCTTGGTCTGCCCCTGGTGGCCCAAGTTGCCGAGATGCGCTTGCCCGAACATCAGATGATCACGGATGTCGGCGATGTTCTGACCGTCGCGCAATAGCTGGAAATACCAGGCGCCGTCGACCGTATCGCCATACAGCACGCTGCCGATGATCTTGTTGTCCTGAATGACGATCTTTTTGTATACGCCGGCGACCGGATCCGACAGCACGATCTCCTCGGTATTCTCACCGCCGCTGAAATTGCCCGCAGAGAATAGATCGATGCCGGTGACCTTTAGCTTCGTGGATAGCACCGAGCCGGCATAGCGCCCGATGCCGATGTGCGCAAGATGATTCGCGCACACCTTCGCCATCTCGAACAGCGGCGCAACCAGCCCATACGCGATCCCACGATGCGACACACATTCACCGACCGCGTAGATGCGTGGATCAAAGGTCTGCATGGTATCGGATACGACGATGCCGCGATTGCAGACAAGGCCGCAGGAGGCCGCAAGCTTGTCGTTGGGCTTGATGCCGACGGCCATGACTGCAAGATCCGCGGGGATCGTCTCGCCGTCTTTAAATTGCACGCCGGCCACACGTCCGTTCTTGCCGAGGATCGCGCTGGTCTGTCTCTCCAGCAGAAATTTAAGTCCCTTGTTTTCCAGCGACCGCTTGAGCAAATCGGCGGCAACCTTATCCAGCTGGCGCTCCATCAGCCATGCCATCAGATGCACGACGGTGACATCCATGCCTCTCGCTTTAAGTCCATTGGCAGCCTCTAGGCCTAAGAGTCCGCCGCCGATCACCACGGCGTTGCGATAAATCTTCGAGGCTTCGATCATCGCGTCGGTGTCCTTGATGTCCCGATAAGTCAGCACGCCATCGAGGTCCGCGCCCGGAATGGGCAGCATGAAGGGCGTTGAGCCGGTGGCGAGCAGCAGACGGTCGTACTCGGCTTGCGTGCCATCGGCCGCGGTGACGACGCGGCGCGCGCGGTCGATGCGCGTGATCTCCTTGTTGATGTGCAGCCGAATGTTGTTCTGCTCGTACCAATCGACGTCGTTGAGCATGATGTCCTTGATCGCCTGCTCACCGGCGAGCACCGGCGACAAGAGAATACGGTTGTAGTTCGGATGAGGCTCGGCGCCGAATACAGTGATGTCGTACAGGTCAGGCGCGATCTTTAACAGCTCCTCCAGCGTGCGCACGCCCGCCATACCGTTGCCGACCATCACGAGTTTCATCTTCTGCATCAAAAGCTCCTTACGGTTTGCCGTCATTTCGGAAGCCCGGACAAAATCGTCTGGAACGATTTTGAACAGCGTTAGCTCGCCCGAATGGACGCACACCACGGATGGTGTGCGTAATCCAGATATCGTTTACATGCCTGTGTCTGGATCCCGGCCACTCCATGGCTGGGATGACGGTTTATCTCGCAACAAAAACTTAACGATTAGCTCGCTTCAACTCCGCCTGCGCGTGCTGCGCACGCAGGCGCTTCAATTCCGGAACGCACGAACCGCATTCGGTGCCGCACTTGAGGCGCGCCTGTAAGGCCGCGAGCTCCGAGCATTCGCTCAATACGGATACGATCTCGAATTCGGACACGTCCAAACACGTGCACACGATGCGTCCACGCGTTGGCGGAGCCGAGGCCGGTGGGCGAGCCACGGGCGCCAGCACCCAGCTCCGAACCGCATCAGCCGACAGGCCATCGACCATCATGTCCTTGAGCCAGCCGCGGGCAGCGGTTTCACCGGTCAAACGCGCACCGGTCAAACGCCCGTTTTCAACTAGGACACGCTTGGAAATACCTCGTCGGCCGTCGAGATAAATCAGCGAGCGGCTTTCATCGTCCAGCGCCAAGGCGCGATCGATGCTCACGATGACCTGGTTGGCAGGCGCTTCCGTGGAATACGCCTGCAGCACAACAACCGGCGACTCGCGTCCTGACAACGTCAGCGTCGCGTAATCGAAATGCTCAAGCAGCGGCTGCGCCTCCTGCATGATCTCTAACGCTGCCGCCGGATCGCTCACGCGCAGTCCGACCAACTGCCAGGGCAGGTCCAGCTTTTCAATGGCGATCGCGGCGTGCTTGAGCTCGGGCTGCTTGGATATGGAATCGAACGTGCTAAGGGTGAGTGCATTGCTGCCGGCGCCATTCATGTAGCGATCGCCCCAATGCATGGGCAGAAACGCTTGGCCCTCGCGTATCTCGTCACTTGCCGCGACCTTGATCTTCAGTTCGCCGCGACGACTCTTAGCCTTAACGATATCGCCCGCGTTGAGGCCGCGACGCGCAAGATCGCCTGCATGCATATAAAGCAGCGGTTCTTCCACGTGGTTGAACAGGCGCGCGACCGCGCCGGTGCGGGTCATACTGTGCCACTGATCACGCAAGCGGCCCGTGACCAGTCGCAGCGGATGGCGCGAGTCGGGCTGTTCGGCGACGCCCCTGTGCGCGGTTACGATGAAGCGCGCGCGGCCATTGGCGGTTGCGAATACGCCGTCGGCATACAGGCGGCTCCGGCCCTCGCGCGCGTCCGCTGGATAGGGCCACTGTTGCGGGCCGGCACAATCCAACAGCGCATAGCTTAAGCCG
>JAPSGG010000405.1 GCA_031177845.1 Chromatiales bacterium | reverse complement strand
CACGGCCGCGCTTTTCTTACAAGCATTCGTGCCGGACTCCTGCGAGTGGGTCCATTTCGACATCATGGCCTGGAATAACCGCGCCCGCCCAGGCCGACCCAAGGGCGGTGAGGCCATGGGACTGCGCGCGGTCTACGCCTATCTCAGCGAGCGTTTCGCGCCGGCGGCATGATTATCAATCGCTCGATTTCCGTGGCGCCGATGATGGAGTGCACCGATCGTCACTTTCGGTATCTGGCGCGGCTGATCTCGCGCCATGCGGTGCTCTATACGGAGATGATCACCACCAGTGCGCTGCTGCACGGTAATGCCGAGCGCCTGCTGGCATACGATCCCAGCGAACACCCACTCGCGCTGCAGCTGGGCGGAAGCGATCCTGCGGACATGGCGTACTGCGCGTGGCTTGCCGAGCATCTGGGCTACGACGAGGTCAACATGAACGTCGGGTGCCCCAGCGATCGCGTGAAGGCCGCTCGCTTCGGCGCCTGCCTCATGGCGGAGCCGGAATTGGTAGCCGAGTGTGTAGCCGCGATGCACGCGGCGGTTTCGATTCCGGTGACGGTCAAGACCCGCATCGGCATCGACGAGCAGGATTCGTACGAGGCGCTGACCCGATTTATCGCGATCGTGGCTTCAGCCGGTTGCACCATCTTCGTCGTTCACGCCCGCAAGGCCTGGCTGCGTGGCCTGAGCCCGAAACAAAATCGCAACGTTCCGCCGTTGCGCTACGACGTGGTTCACAGGCTCAAGCAAGATTTCCCGCCTCTGACGATCGTTCTGAATGGCGGCATCAAGACGCTCAACCAGGCGCGGGATCAGCTGGCTTTTGTGGACGGCGTGATGCTGGGGCGGGAGGCTTATCACAATCCGTATGTTCTGGCGGATGTGGATCGATGGTTTTACGCCGACCCGCGACCTGCCTCAACTCGTGAAGAGGTTCTGGCAAATTTCGCTGCTTACCTTGAAGCACAGTTAGCCGAGGGGTCGCAGCTTTCGCGCATCACGCCCCACCTCATGGGCCTGTTCCAGGGGCAGCCCGGTGCGCGTGCCTGGCGGCGGGCCTTGAGCGAAAAGGTCAGATCCCGGGGTGCTGGCGTGCGGGTCATTCACGAGGCAGCGCGTCAGCTAAACACTGCCGCGCGTAACGACTATGCTTACTGCTGATCTGCGAGGTGATCGTCGAAGGCGCGGGCTGCGTCGCGGATATCAGGCCTTGTTACGGCCGCGTGCGGATCACCGCCGGACTCAATGGCAAGCCTGCGCAGTTAAGCATCGAATAACGTGCTGGCGCCGCTGAATCCAGTACCAGCCGATGATCTGTCAAGCTTGATCCAATAACGCGGTGCCAGGCCCTTTCATGCACCTGGGAGACCTACACCCGCGGCAAACTAGCTGCCTAGCAAGTCCTCGACCGCGCGTCGCTCCTCGCGCAGTTCCTGCTCAGTGGCGCGCATGCGTTCGCGGCTAAACTCGTCGATCTCGAGACCTTGTACAATTTGGTATCGGCCGTTCGCGCAAGTGACGGGATAGGAATACAGGATGCCTTCGCTGATCCCGTAGCTGCCGTCCGACGGAATTCCCATACTGACCCAGTCACCCTTGGGCGTGCCCTGAACCCAAGTCTTGATGTGATCAATCGCGGCCGATG
>JAPSGG010000226.1 GCA_031177845.1 Chromatiales bacterium | reverse complement strand
AGAAGGTCATGTTCACCAGCATCACCTTCTCGATCGGCGTGCCTGCCGGACTAAGTAGTACCGACCGGAGCAGCATGCCCGAATCTTCGGCGACGCACAGCCGGTGCCCGTAGCGCAGATCGTCTTTCGGCAGGATAGCGATGTCACGGCAGGCGTTGCCGGCAATCCGGTCGTCGCCTGCGACCTCGAAGCGATAGTATTCATCCAGCTCGTCGATGCCGGCGGGGATCGTCGCGGGCAGTACGTGCTTAGCACTCTTCTTCTCTACCACGACGGAGTCCTTATGCGGCCACACGCAGGTCAGCACGCCATGATCGCGTATGATCTCACGCGCTTCGCCGGTCAGCGAGACAAGTCGCTCTCTGACGCCTTCCTCGGTGCGCTCATGCACAATATGCATGGTGTCCACTTGATCGCCGTGCATGAAGATGAAGGTCCCTTCATAGTTAAGGGACTCCATGGCCCCCGTCATCTTGTCCAACCACGCCTTTGCGTCCTGATCGGACCACGCCGCCGCCGGCAGCGCCAGAACCGCGAACAGCGCGACACCTCGCATCGATGGGCCTACGGCTGGCTCGTATCGTAACCGATGACCACGCGCGCGTACGGCATCACGCCATGAGAAGGTGCATATTCGCTATGGTTGACCAGATAGCTGTTAAGCCTCGCCGCGACCTCCGGATTTTCAACCAGCGCGCCCTCCTGAGCGTTGCCCACGCTGATCGGGCGGATGTCCCGTTGCGCCAATGAAGGAGCTGGGCTGACCTGCGCGATATTGGCGACCGATGAAGGAGAATCGGTAAGCGACTGAACGCCAACGACGGCAATCACGGCAATCGATGCGGCCAATCCAAAGCCAGCGGCCGGTTTAAGTAACCCGTAGCGCCAGTTGTACATGCCCCTTCCGGTCGGCAAGGGCTCCTGCTCGATTTTCGCCATCACGCGGGCAGCGAAATCCAAGTCGGTCGCCGCCGGAAGGTTACCCCGCATGGCGTCGCGCACCAAGTGATATCGACTCCACCGCGCCAGTTCGCGCTCGTCACTCAGCAGTTCTTTGCACACCCGCCGCACCTCCAATTCGGAGATCTCTGCGTCGACGAATGCGGATAGCAGCTCTTCTTTATGTGTGATCATGGCTGTGGCTTTTTGTATAAAGAATTAAAACCTTAAGAAGGCGTATCGAATTCTCCAGTCACCCGAGCAACGGCTGTAGGTGACGGTCGATCGCCTCGCGGGCGCGAAAGATGCGGGAGCGAACCGTGCCGATGGGACAACCCATCGTCTGCGCGATTTCCTCGTAACTCATACCTTCAAGCTCGCGCAGGGTGATAGCCGTTTTAAGATCATCAGGCAACTCTTTGATCGCGCGGTATACTGTGCGTTCAATCTCCTCGGTAAGCAATTGCCGCTCCGGGGTCGCATATTCCTTCAACATGGTGGCTCCCTCGTAATACTCCGCCTCCTGAGCATCCACCTCGTAATCGGGCGATCGGCGCCCCTGTGCAACCAGATGGTTCTTCGCCGTGTTGATGGCGATCCGGTACAGCCAAGTATAAAAAGCACTCTCGCCACGAAAGCGCTCCAGCCCGCGATAGGCCTTCAGGAACGCGTCCTGCGCGACATCCAGCGCGGCATCGGGGTCATGCACGTAGCGCGAGATCAGCTTGATGATCTTGTGCTGGTATTTACGAATCAGAGCGTCATAAGCGCTTTTATCGCCTCCCTGGACTCGCTTGACCAGCTCGTGATCACTCGTCTCGCCCATCCGGGCACACCCCCAATGTCCAGATACGGTCCCTGTATCTTGCCTTGTTGACAGATAACGCCGGGCGGAGTTCGGGCCGGCGGCTTATTTTTCAATCGTATCACGCGTCTAACACATCGACACCGATATCTCGTGGCCGAAAATTATGACAAAATACTTGAACAATGACATCCTTAAGAGCCGCATGTAAACAGCACTGCCACGATGTGCTGGTTATCGGCAGCGGCGCCGCCGGCCTGAGTTTGGCGCTGCGTCTGGCCGCGCGGGCGAGCGTCGCGTTGCTGTCAAAAGGGCCACTGACCGAAGGCAGCACCTGGTATGCTCAAGGGGGTGTCTCGGCAGTTGTAGACCGGCAAGACTCGCTCGCCTCGCATGTGGCCGACACCCTGAATGCCGGCGCCGGTCTGTGTGATGAACATGTCGTGCGTTTCGCTGTCGTCCATGCAGAGGCAGCTATTCGGTGGCTGCTGGAGATGGGCGTCGACTTCACTCGCGAAACCTTTCCGGATGGCAGCTCCGGCCTACATTTGACGCGCGAGGGCGGGCACAGCCATCGCCGCGTGGTGCATGCGGCTGATACCACCGGACAGGCAATCCACAAGGTGCTGGTCGAGCGCGTCCGCAAACAAAGCAAGATCGAAATCTTCGAAAATCATATCGCCGTTGACCTGATTACAACCCGCAAATTAGCCGCGGGCGGACAGTTCAAGACTAACCGCTGCCTCGGGGCGTATGTCCTTGATCGGCGTAGTAGTCAGGTCGAGGTATTCAAGGCCCGCTTTGTCGTGCTGGCGACCGGTGGGGCCAGCAAGGTCTACCTCTATACCAGCAATCCTGATAGCGCTTCGGGCGACGGCATTGCCATGGCATGGCGAGCCGGTTGTCGGGTGGCTAACATGGAATTCATGCAGTTCCATCCGACCTGCCTCTATCATCCCAAGGCCAAGTCGTTTTTGATTACCGAGTCGGTGCGCGGCGAGGGCGGCAAGTTGCGGCTCCCCAATGGAGCGGAGTTCATGCATCGTTTCGATGCGCGCGCCGAGCTGGCGCCGCGCGATATCGTCGCGCGCGCCATCGACCATGAGATGAAGCGCCTAGGCATAGACTGCGTGTATCTGGATATCAGCCATCAGAGCGCGGAATTTATCCGCTCACACTTCCCCAATGTGTACGCACGCTGTCTGGATTTCGGTTACGACTTGACGCGCGAGCCTATTCCCGTAGTGCCGGCCGCGCATTATACCTGCGGCGGCGTGATGACCGATCTCAATGCACGCACGGACGTGGGCAATCTTTACGCCATCGGCGAGGTGGCGTTCACTGGGCTGCATGGCGCCAATCGCATGGCCAGCAACTCCCTGCTGGAGTGCATCGTATTTGCGCACGCTGCGGCTCACCATATCGGCAGTCATTTGCATCAACCACGCGCCAACATCCAAATACCCGAGTGGGACGCAAGCCGCGTCACCGATTCGGATGAGGAGGTGGTGATCTCCCACAACTGGCATGAACTGCGGCGCTTCATGTGGGACTACGTCGGCATCGTGCGCACCACCAAGCGGCTGCAACGCGCCAAGCACCGCATAGATCTGCTGCTCGGCGAGATCGACGAATATTATAGTAACTTTAAGATCACTAGCGATCTCATTGAAATGCGCAACTTGGCGCTGGTGGCCAACCTCATCATCCAATCGGCTATGGCGCGCAAGGAGAGTCGCGGTCTGCATTACATCTTGGATTTCCCTGACAAGGATCCGCGCCTGGATGGCATCAACACCATCCTGGCACCCGCCAGCTCGTCATATGGCTATGCGCCCATTCCCGTCGCAGTTGAACCGAATGCCTGAACATGCTCAAGCGTCGAGTGTCGAGATGACGCAGTACTCGCTGATACTGGAGCCAGCGGAGCTGGAGGCTCGCCTGAAGGACTCCGATCTTCAGATCGTCGACCTATGCAAGACAGAGCAATACGGGCGCGGCCATATCCCCAGCGCTGTGCATCTCGATTACTCAAGATTGCTCCTATCGCACCCGCCAGTGATGGGCCTGTTGCCGGCAGCGGATTACATGCGGGAGCTGTTTTCGTCACTGGGCATGAGGCCCGACGCTTACATTGTCGCCTATGATGACGAAGGGGGGGGCCATGCGGCACGCCTCCTATGGAGCCTGGCGGCCTATGGCCACGAACGTTATGGGCTGCTAAACGGTGGTCTGCACGCCTGGGCGAACGAGGGCCATCCGTTAGAGAGCACGCCCGTGATCCCCGAGCCCAGCGATTATCCGGTCACTTTCAATCCGGAGGTCGTCGCGGAGCGCGACTATATCACGGCGCGGCTGCACGACGATGATACGCGCTTGCTCGACTGCCGCTCGCCCAAAGAGTACATGGGGGAGACAAAAC
>JAPSGG010000025.1 GCA_031177845.1 Chromatiales bacterium | reverse complement strand
GGCCACCCTGCGCGCGCCGACCCGGACATTCGGTGCGATAAAAGGCGGGATCGGTTTTGAGCGGCGATTTCACGCCTTCAAACGCCACATCCTCCGGCAAAACCACAGGCAGTTGCTCGTCCGGCACCGGCACCGCACCGCATTTGGGACAGTTGATGATGGGGATAGGGCAACCCCAATAACGCTGTCGCGACACACCCCAGTCGCGCAGCCGAAACTGCGTGCGCTTTTCGCCCAGCCCCTTAGCAGCGAGATCGGTGGCGATCGCGTCGACCGCTTGCGCGGACGTGAGCCCGTCATAACGGCCGGAGTTGATGAGAATGCCGGGTTCAATGTACGCGCCGTTGAAGATGTCTGGCGCCAAAATCTCTTCTGCGGGAGCTTCACGCCGGCTGCTCTCCTCTTCAAAAGGGGGGATGTCGCCCTCTGGTGAGCGTGCAATGACCGCTTTTAACGGTAGTCCATGCCGTCGCGCGAACTCCCAATCGCGCTCGTCGTGCGCCGGCACGGCCATGACGGCGCCTTCGCCGTAGGCCATCAGCACGTAGTTCGCAACCCAGACTGGCAACCGTTCGCCGGTCAACGGGTGCTCCACCGTTAACTTCGTCGGGACGCCCTTTTTGTCCTGTGTAACGAGCTCGGCCTCGGCCACGCCGCCCTTGCGGCATGCCTCAATAAAAGCGGCGACCCGGGGCTCATCCTGTGCTGCCCGCGCTGCAAGCGGATGCTCGGCAGCCACTGCAACATACGTTGCGCCCATCAGCGTGTCGGCGCGCGTGGTGAAGACCTTCAGCACGCCATCATCGTAAGGAAAGCCGATCTCCACGCCCTCGCTCTTGCCGATCCAGTTGCGCTGCATGGTGAGCACCTGGGCGGGCCAGTCCTGCAGCGTATCCAGATCGCCCAGCAGTTGCTCGGCGTAGTCGGTGATCTTCAGGAACCACTGCGGGATCTCGCGGCGTTCGACTAGGGCGCCGGAACGCCAGCCTCGGCCATCGATCACCTGTTCGTTGGCCAGAACAGTCTGGTCTACGGGATCCCAGTTGACGGTGGCCTTTTTCTTGTACACCAAGCCCTTCCTGAACAGCCGTGTGAAGAACCATTGCTCCCAGCGATAGTACTCCGGGCGGCAGGTGGGCAGTTCCCGCGCCCAGTCGTAGCCGAAGCCCAGGCGCTTGAGCTGCGCGCGCATGTAGTCGATGTTCTCGTAGGTCCAGCGCGCCGGCGGTACGTTATGCTTGATGGCGGCGTTCTCGGCCGGGAGGCCGAAGGCGTCCCAGCCCATAGGCTGCATGACGTTTCGGTCCTGCATGCGCTGATAGCGGCTGATGACATCGCCGATGGTGTAGTTGCGCACATGCCCCATGTGCAGCCGACCGCTTGGGTACGGGAACATAGACAGGCAATAGAATTTTTCCTTCTCCGGGTCTTCCAGCGCGCGGAACGTGTGCTCAGCTCGCCAGAAATCCTGCGCTTCGTGCTCAACCGCTTCGGGTTCGTATTGTTCGTCCATTGCGTTAGAAACAGTTATTCAGCATGGATGAATAAGACACCAGTTTTGACACGCCGGGATTGTAGCCTAATGGCGGCGGTCTCAATCAGCATCGCCATCACTTGCTTGTCGAAGACACCTTACCTAATGAACTGTCCTATCCGGCTAAAGTATCTTCGCGTAATCGGCCTCGATCTGCTGCAGGTTCAGGCGATTGAAGAAGTTGGAGTAGCACATCCAAGCCGTGAGCGCGTTCAGGTCGGCGACCTGTGGCGGCAGGAACCTCGGCGCGCTTACGAGGCCCTCCTCGACCAGCTGCGCCAGCGTGCGCACGTCTTCGAGGGTGGTCTTGCCGCAGAAAAGCAACGGAATACGGTCTACCTTACCGCGCCTCACGGCGAGCCGCAGGTAATTGTAGATCTGGATGAAGCCTTTGCTGTAAGACAAATCCTTGGTGAATGGCCCGCCCGTGGGCGTGCTACCGCGAAAGGCACGGTAGGTGCCGGCGTAGCTTTCCCGTTCATCGAACCCCTGCTCGCGGAAGAATTGAAAGACTTCCAGGAAGTTTGCACCTTGCTCGGCCAGCGACACCGCCACCACGCGGTTAGTGAGGCGTTTCAGGCGCGCCGGATAGGAGGCGAAGGCGATGATCTCCATCAGGATCGCGAGGCCCTCCTGCGTCACAGTGGACGAGGGTGGCCCTTTGCTTAGAAAGGTGCACACCGGCTGACTCTTGCCGTTGAGCATGGTGCCGAGGTGCACCCAGCCCTCGTGCACCTCGATGACGCGCAGATCGCGTTCGCTGAAGCTCGCCTCCTTGCGGATCTTTAGGTAATCGGCGCCCGCAGCGGCGTCCGCGAGGATGCCGTCGCTGAGCTTGACCGTGATCTTGCTCCCAAATGGCGCGAAGGCGGTGTTGAAGCGCTCCTGCAGGATCGCCACCGCCTGCTCGCCCGTGATGTGTCTATCCTGGCCACGCTGCGCGAGCATACTGTGATCCAAATTGGCGAGCGTCTGCGCCATCATCTCGCCTAGATCGGCGATGGTGGGATCCCCCGCGTGAAAGGCATCGCTCGCGGCGCCGTAGAGCTCCGCCGAGATGCGGGAAAACTCTGGCGTCCCGCGCGCCTCCAGCATGCATACGACCCGGCGATACTCCGTGCACATGCGCGCCATAATCTGACCGACGTCGTTGTATTTGCCTAGGAGCCGGGCGATGTCACGCTCGATTGCCTGGAATTGCTGCTGCTTGTCCGCGGGGTCGAAGGCAAGCGGCCGACCCTGGTAATAATCGCGGTCGACGGCGGGCTGTGCCTTGCAGCCGTTGCGGAGAAACTCCTCCTGCACGGCGGCTTCCCACTTGATGGCGTCCAGAATTCGGATGGGCCGCTGGGCCTCGACGATGCGCTCGGACAGCTCACGCACGATCTGCCGGTAACGGTCATTATGGATCACGGCAGTCATTGGTGGGCGATCATGTTCCTAAACAAGGCCAGGCCTGACAATATGGATGGCGGGGACGCTTGTCAAAGCCTGCCTCCCCCAGGGGGCGTCAATAGCGGGAGGAACTGTCAGGCGCGTGCGTGCGAGCAGACGAGGCCTCGCGGCACACGCCGCGACGACGTCAGGACCCCATGTCCCAAGAGGTTCTTGGCTACTGCATTGCCCGATTCTTGATGAGGTTATCCACTACTGACGGGTCGGCCAAGGTGGAGGTATCGCCCAGTTGGTCGAGCTCATTGGCGGCGACCTTGCGCAAAATGCGGCGCATGATCTTGCCCGAGCGGGTCTTCGGCAGGCCTGGCGCCCACTGGATGACGTCTGGCTTGGCAATCGCCCCGAGTTCCTCACGCACCAGCTGCACCAGCTCCTGCTTGAGGTCATCCGAGCCCTCCCGGCCTTGCTTCAAGGTCACATAGGCATAGATCCCCTGCCCTTTGAGATCATGCGGGAAACCGACCACCGCCGCCTCGGAGATGGCTTGGTGCTGCACCAAGGCACTCTCCACTTCCGCGGTGCCAATGCGGTGACCGGAGACATTGATCACATCGTCCACCCGCCCGGTGATCCAATAGTACCCGTCTGCATCGCGCCGGGCGCCGTCGCCGCTTGTATAGTAGCCGGGATACAGTTTGAAGTAGGTCTCAACAAAGCGCTCGTGATCCCCGTACACCGTGCGCATTTGCCCCGGCCAGGACTGCTTGATTACCAAGTTGCCGGTGCCCTCTCCTTGGATCTCCCGGCCTTGGTCATCCATCAGCGCCGGCACCACCCCAAAAAACGGCTTGGTCGCCGACCCGGGCTTGAGGTCGATGGCGCCTGGGAGTGCGCTGATCATGATGCCGCCGGTCTCGGTCTGCCACCAGGTGTCCACGATGGGGCAGCGGCCCTCGCCCACCACGCGGTGATACCACTCCCAGGACTCCGGATTGATGGGCTCGCCCACCGTGCCAAGGATCCTTAAGCTGCGGCGCGAGGTGTTTTTTACAAACTCATCGCCCTGCCCAATTAAAGCCCGAATGGCCGTGGGCGCGGTGTAGTAGATATTGACCTGATGCTTGTCCACTACCTGCCAATGGCGGCTCGCATCCGGATAGGTGGGCAAGCCCTCGAACATCAAGGTGGTCGCGCCATTGGCCAACGGCCCATACACGATATACGAGTGGCCGGTCACCCAGCCGACATCGGCCGTGCACCAGTAGATGTCCCCTTCGTGGTAATCGAAGATGTACTTATGGGTCATGGCGGTATACAGCAGATAGCCCCCAGTAGTGTGTAGCACTCCTTTGGGCTTGCCGGTGGAGCCCGAGGTATAGAGGATAAACAGCGGGTCTTCGGCATCCATCGCCTCAGAGTTGCAGTCGGCCGAGGCCTCCTGCATGAGGTCGTGGTACCAACGGTCACGGCCTTGCTGCCAGTCGATCTGGCCGCCAGTGCGTTTCACCACGATCACGCTCCGCACCTCGGGACAGTCCTTGAGCGCCTTGTCGGTATTGGCTTTCAAGGGAATCTTATTGCCGCCACGCACGCCCTCATCGGCGGTGATCACGACCCGGCAATCGGAATCCTGAATACGGTCTTTCAAGGCCGTCGGCGAGAAGCCGCCGAACACCACCGAATGAATCGCGCCGATGCGGGTGCAGGCGAGCATCGCCACCGCCACTTCCGGGATCATGGGCATGTAGATACATACCCGATCCCCTTTCTTCACGCCCTGCGCTTTAAGCACGTTGGCGAACTTACACACCTGCGCGTGTAGCGCCTTGTAGGTGAGTTTTTTGTCCTGCTTCGGATCATCGCCCTCCCAAATGATGGCCGTCTGATTGCCGCGCTTCTCCAGATGCCGATCCAGACAGTTATACGACACGTTGAGCTTACCGCCTTCGAACCATCGGATGTGGCCTTGCTTGAAATCCGAGTGCATCACCGTGTCCCAAGGCTTGAACCAGTCAATGAATGCCTCCGCCTGCTCGGCCCAGAACTCGGCCGGATCGTCGATCGAGAGCTGATACAGCTGAGCGTACTGGGACCCATTAATATGCGCGTGCTTGGCAACATTGGACGGCACTTTATACACTCTGGCCTCAGACATGGCATCGCTCCTGTCGTGGATGGGTTATGGTCAGTTTATCCTGTAGTTTTGTTCTCAATGGCTAAATTGTCAAAGCGGCTTTCCGCGCCGCAACTGGACGAAAGAACGATTCAGTGGAGTGGATGATGCGAGTGCGGCGCGGGCTGAAACCTAGACAGCCATCTCTGCAGCGCCTGGCGATTCACGGACTTGATGAAATGATGATCGAATGCCTTGCCTGCGAGCGACGGCGATCTTCTATTTGTCCCTGCCGCTGTCTGGGGTATCATCGACGATGAGGATGCGCAGGACGGAACGCTGGCCGCGCAATCGCCATTGGCCCCTTGAACCGCGCCTCGCTGGGATGCCTCCTCGCAGAGATTTCTGCCCAGATAAGGACGGGTCTATTGCAAGGTGCCTGACCGAGATGCGATGCTAGCCGTCAGGCATGCACCTTCAGTGCAACCGAACGGTCAGGCGTGCAGCCTGACCTCCAGTCTGCGCCCCATGTGTCGACGATCCACCGTCCCGGCGCGGGATTATTCCCGGTCCGGAATGTTGCCCTCCGGGTTCGAAATGATGACCTCCACACGGCGGTTCTGCTGGCGGCCGGCGACGGTGTCGTTGCTCGCCAGCGGAAACTGTTCTCCGTAGCCGATGGTCCGAATACGATCTGGGTCGATTCCGTCTGCGACTAACACCTCGCGCACCGCCTCCGCGCGCCGCTCGGACAGGCTCTGGTTGTAGTCTTCCGCGCCCGTGCTATCGGTAAAGCCCTCGATCAGCACGTTCCGCTCGGGATATTCGTTGAGGAACGTGGCCAGTTGATCGGCCGCGCGCACGCCACCTTCCTTGAGCCGGGCCTCACCGGTGTCGAACAGCAGGTCACCCAAGGTCATCACCAGACCGCGCTCGGTCTCGCGCGCCTCCAGCTCGCTGACCTGCCGGGACAATTCCTCGGCTCTTGCGGCCAGTTTACGCGCCTTTTCCTCCGCCCGCTGTGCCTCTAACCGCGCCATCTCGATCTCCCGCGCGCGTTCTTCGGCCAGTTGCCGCGCCATCTCTGCCTCGCGCGCGCGCTGCTCGGCCAACTCCTGCGCGCGCCTGGCCTCTGCCGTGCGAGCATCTAGCAAGATCTGCTGGCGCTCGGCTTCGGCCCGCACGATCTCGGCCTTGGCTGCGCCTGCCTGAGCGAGCTCGCGCGCGATCGCGACGCGCTGTTTGGCTAGATATGCCTGATGATCCACCTCCGCCGGATCGGCGCCGGCGGCGAGCAATTGCTCCGCCTGACGCAAAGCATCCTCCGCGTCACGCAGCGCCAGCGGCGCATTGTCGACCACTAGGGGATCGCTTTCAGCCTGGCCGTAGGCCATGCGCGCCTCGTTCACGGCAGGGCTCTCGTTCGGTGTCACCACGCAGCCGGCCAGCAGCAGCGCGGCGGCCATCAACCACGCATTCAGGCCGCATGTTGAATGGATGTGCATAGTGGCTCCTTATTCCTGGGGCGCCGCCGGCGGATCTAGGAGCCCATCATCCGGAAGCGGAATGGCCTCGATCGAATCGTCCCCGATCTCATCGCGCAACACGCGGATGCTCTCGCGCACCTGCTGCACCGCCAATTGTGCCGTGGCCGACTGGGACTTGGCCTGCGCTAACTCCGCTTCGACCTGCGCCTGCTCTGCGAGCCTTCGAGCCGCCGCATTCTCTCCGTCGGCCATCGCCGCGCGGGCTTGTAAAAGTTTTTGCTCGGCACTTTGCAGCTCGATCGGCGCGTATTCGCGCGCGCCGGCTTGCAGGGCCTGATCGATCGCCGCACTGGAGCGGGCGACTTGCGTCTCCGGGGGCGGTATGCTGGCGCAACCGCCTAGTGCCACCGCTGCGGCGGTCACCCCGGAAAGCAAGGTGCTGGAAATTTGAGGGCCGAATTTTATCATGACCGCGCTCCTCTTCTATTGTTGGTCTGCGCCTCGAATTGGCTGACGCGTCCGACAGCCGTCACGTCTGCGCACGCTTATTATCACAAAAGATTATAGTCTGCATGAGCCCACAGACCACGAGCCTGGGCGCGTGCGCGGCAGGATAACTGCAAAGATCGAAGCGCCTCGTGTCCTCGAACAAGAATACGGGTGACCTAGCGATCATGAAAGCATACCTCGAACACTGGCTCGACGTGCTGCACACGAGCTTCTGGTTTGTGCCGCCGTTGTTTGCGAGTGCGGCGTTGGTACTCGCCTTTGTCTCGATGTGGGTAGACAGCGCGGTCAGCAGTTGCGACTCAGAATTGCTCAGCTAGCTTTGTACCAGCGATGCCAAAGGTGCTCGCCAACTGCTGGTGGTGATCGGCGGCTCCATCATTACTGTCGCCGGCGTGGTGTTCTCGATCACGATCGTCGCGCTATCGGTGCCTCTGCCCAATTCGGGCCGCAATTGCTGCGCAACTCAATGCGCGACTGAGGCAACTAGATCCTGCTGGGCACATTCATTGCGGACTTCGTCTATTGCCTCATGAAGCTGCGGTGAGTGCGCAGCAACAGTGTGGATCCTTTCGTCCCTTAGGTCGCGGTCAATCTCAGTATCGTGCTCGCTCTCGCCAGCCTCGGCGTGCTGATCTACTTCTTTCATCACGTATCCTCGACGATCCAGGCGGACTAGGTCGTTGCGATGATCGGTCGCGATCTCGACGTCGCGATCGACGAATGGATTGATGACCGGCGGTAGGCGGCGCCGCAGGCTGTACAGGATAATGCGGAAACTTAGAAGCATATCGTGGAATCCAGAGCGGTCCGCGTCATACACGCTCGCACGAGCGGCTACATACAATCCATCGATTACGCCAGCCTCGTGACACTGGCGGAGCACCATGATATTTGCTTTAGGCTCGAATACCGAGCCGGGCACTTTGTCATTCAAGGCTCGGCGCTCATCACCTTTACGCCCGGGGTGGATAAGCACGAGGAGATCGAGCAAGCCGCCTTGACAGCCTTCATCTTTGGCAGACAGCGCTCGCCCATCCAGGACATCGAATACATGATCGATCAGATCAACCAAGTGGGCGCGCGCGCTCCCAGCCTAAACGATCCCTATACTGCCATCGCCTGTGTGGACTGGTCGAGCGCCGGCATCGCCCGCCTTGTGACGCTGGAGTTTCCGTCATCGCGATACCGCGGACGCGGCGGCAGATTGCGCCTGATCGCCGATAGGCTGACGTTCGACGGCATTGTGAATACCGCCTTCGACGAGTTCCGCTAGGACGCTCGCCCTATCGCCGCCGTAACAATCCGCCTGCTGGAAGCCACGCCAACATCGCGGCACAGTCCGACGAACCGGAGCACCTCTTAGCCTTGAAGCGCCAGGCCGATATGATCGAAAGCGGTAGTCGAGACGGCCTGCTAGAGCTCAATGATCGGAACGACGTGGCTTAGCGCTACGGTGCCGGGTTGAAAGTGCTGGCTGACAAGAGCAGCACCGCGCAGAATAGGCATCTGTCCGTCACTCAGCCGCAAGAGGCCAGGCATGGAGATTGAAATCGGCGGGTTTTCGGTTTTCTGCTACTGATCGCCGATGTCTGGGCGATCATCAACATCGTGCAGAGCGCCTCAGCTACCGGCGGCAAGATAGCGTGGGTGGTCATCATCCTGCTTCTGCCGCTGTTGGGCCTTATCGCCTGGCTGATCTTCGGCCCACGCAGCGCCGGAGGTTGAATATCAATGACCGTGCGTGGTCTGACTCAGACTGCCATCATCTGCCCGAAGGAATGTCAGGCAGCTTCGAGCACCAGGTCATCGCCTTCGGACGTCGGTAAGGCATCGATCGAGACGGCATATAGTAGTTGCAGCCCGATCCCCAATACGCCGCCGGCAGCCATTACCGGATAGACGATGCGGCCCCGTCGCCCGTGAATACCGAGATCGACAATTCTCGACAATCCTACCAAGCGCCTAACCCGCGGATTTTTGGCGGCCCTGCCGAGTAGTCGCGCACCCTTGCGTCGTCCCGCGGACTGGACGCTCTGGTTTGCGTCCCATCGCGTCAGTCTGTGCGCTGGCTTGGGTGCGTTCCGCTCGTTCCACGTTGCCGTCAACTGCGGTGGGCACGCCTAGGCCAACCGCAGTAAGTACCAAAGCCAGTGGCTTCAAACCAAGCGTTATCGTCATGCACCGCCCTACAAAATGCGGAGAGCAATGGAAGGTAGGGGATCGCTGCGCTGCGCGGATCATAGGTGCATATCGTCATCGTTGTAAAAGTTACAGAGGCGGCCGCCTGCCTGAAAACTAGTGCAAACACTCCCTTCTCCCTATGGGAGAAGGGCTAGGAATGTGGGCTTAGCAAGCTAGTGCGCCTCGTAGCGCCTGAGCTTGTTATATAACGTCTTGAGACTTATTCCCAACGCTTGAGCCGCGAGTTTCTTATCGCCATTGCACTCGGTAAGCGTGTCCAGGATTAACTGCCGCTCGGCATCGTACAGAGGAGTGCCGGCTACCGCGGCTCCGTTTCCATTTGTAGGATGGCCGCTGTCCTCGACGGCGCCGTGGCGCGCCGATTGCACGAACTCCGACATTTGTCGCAGTAGATCGATATCGATGATGTGGTCCGCGAGGATGAAGACGCGGTGCAGCATGTTCTTGAGCTCGCGCACGTTGCCCGGCCATGAATATTCCGTCAAGCAACGAAGTGCATGTTGGGTTATGCGCTTGTTGGTGTTCGCCTTGGCATTCAGCCTGTCGAGAAAGTGCGATACCAGCAATGGAATGTCGTCGCCACGCGCGCGCAATGGCGGCAGCTCTATGGGAAAAACCTGTAAGCGGTAGTAGAGGTCCTCGCGCAGCTTGCCGTCGGCCACCGCTTGCCTGGGGTCGCGATTG
>JAPSGG010000225.1 GCA_031177845.1 Chromatiales bacterium | reverse complement strand
CGCGTACCAATAGTACATGATCCAGCCCCATACGGTTGAAGCTGTTCTCCAGCGCAATGACGCCTTGGATCTCGTACGCCTTGACCATTGCCGTTAGCACATCGCTCACGGTGAGCGCGATCTTGCCCTGCCCTAGACCCGTGCGGCTCAGGTAGTCCGTGGTCGCCAGGATCGCACCCAGATTGTCGGAGGGATGCCCCCACTCCGCCGCCAACCAGGTATCGTTGAAATCCAGCCAGCGAATGAGGACGCCGATATTGAAGGCCGCCCGCACCGGCTCGAGCTCGTACGAAGTCCCCGGCACCCGCGCGCCGCCGCGCAGCTCCGCCCCAGGAACTACCGGACCCAGCAGTTTGGTGCAGGCGGGATATGACAGCGCCAGCATGGCACAACCCAGGGCGTCTATGAGGGAATAGCGCGCGGTCTCGCGCGCCTCGTTACTGGTGACCCGGTAATTTAAGACGTAGTCGGCAATATCGGCGAGCACCTGGTCTGGTGCTGGGCATTTGATGTCGCGGGATCCAGCTTCTGACATGGTCTAGCACCTGATCATAGCCGCTGAAAGCAATTTAACCGCAAAGCACGCAGAGGTCGCAGAGGAAAAATTCAAAAGAGCCGAGGACATTGCCCTGCGGCGGAACGCAGTAGCGCGGGGCTTGTCGGCCAACATTGGAGATCTCTCACGTTCGCTCGGGGCGGCATGCTCACAGCATTGCTATAAGGCACTACCCTGCGTCCTCGGCGCTCTGAGTAGTTAATGCCGATAAGCGTGAAACACGCAAGCCCACCGTCAACGGCGTTGCTCTATAGGCACGTACGGCCTTGGCGCCGGCCCAATGTAATCCGCCCGGGGCCTGATCAGACGGTTGTTGGCGCGCTGCTCGATGATATGCGCCGACCATCCAGCAATGCGCGAGATCACGAATATGGGTGTGAATAGCGGTATCGGTATGCCCATGAAGTGATAGGCGCAAGCGCTGTAGAAGTCGAGATTCGGGAACAGCTTCTTCTCCTTCCACATCTCTTCTTCGATTGCCTCAGACACCGCGAATAAGCGCGCGTCGCCTGCTGATGCCGACAATTCCTTCGCCGCCGCTTTGATGAAGGCGTTTCGCGGGTCACGTTCGCGGTAAACGGCATGGCCGAAGCCCATGATCTTTTCCTTGCGCGCCAGCATCTCGCGGATGCCTCGCTGGGCTTCGTCGGCGTCTGCGAACCGCTCGATCAGTGCCATGGCTGCTTCATTGGCGGCGCCATGCAGTGAGCCGCGCAGCGTGCCGATGGCGCCGGTGACGGCAGAATAAAAGTCGGACAGCGTGGCCGCGCATACACGCGCACTGAAGGTGGACGCATTGAACTCGTGCTCGGCGTAAAGGATCAGCGACAGGTTCATCGCGCGCCGGTGCAATGGTTCCGGTGCCTTGCCATGCAACAGACGCAGGAAATGGCCGCTGACCGTATCATCACCGGTCTCAGTATCGATGCGCCTGCCATTCACTGCGAAGTGGTACCAGTACAGCAGCACCGAGGGACTCACCGCCAGCAGCCGGTCGGCTATCTCGCGCTGACGGCTGAAATCGGTTTCTGGTTCCAGGGTGCCCAGTATTGAACAGCCGGTGCGCAGCACGTCCATAGGCGCCGCGCCCGCGGGTATGCGCTCCAGCATCTCTCTGAGAGCCCGTGGCAAACCGCGCAGATTCTGCAGCCGTGCCTTGTAGTCTCGCAGCACCGAGGCTGTAGGCAGTTCTCCGTGAATCAGCAGATATGCGACTTCCTCGAACGCGGCCTTCTCCGCGAGCTCCGTGATGTCGTAGCCGCGATAGGTGAGCCCGGTGCCCTCGAGACCTACAGTTGCGATCGCGGTTTCACCGGCCGATTGGCCGCGTAGGCCGGCTGTACTCTTGGCTGGGCTCATGCTTATCCTCGCTGGTAAACGACTGACCCGGTTTCTACGCGGCACGCCGCCAACGCGTACAGCAGCGCCTCGATAATGCAACTCGCCTTGCGCCAGTATTATGCGGGCGATATTGTTGGGCCATCATCGATGCATAGCAAGTCGCATCGGCTATCCATTTCGAACATTGCCGCGGAGCACTTGACCTTATGAGCAGCCAACAGCACGCCTTCTCCGTACCCGCGACGCTCATCGTGGGAGACGGCATTGGACCCGAGATCGTGGACGCCACTGTCGGCGTGCTCAAGGCACTGGGCGCGGGCATCGACTGGGAATATTGCGACGCGGGCCTGGCTGCGGTCAAACTCTACGGCGATCCGCTGCCTAGAAGCACCCTGGAGAGCATTCGCCGCACGCGGCTGGCACTTAAGGGCCCGCTCATCACGCCCGTGGGCGGCGGGTACCGGTCGATCAATGTCACGCTGCGTAAGGAATTCCAACTGTTCGCCAACATCCGGCCCGCGCGCAGCTTTCTGCCGGACGGGTTGTTCAAAGACGTGGATGTCATCCTCATCCGCGAGAACACCGAGGGCCTATACGTGGGCGTCGAGCACTATATCCCGATCGGCGACGATCCGCGCGCGGTTGCCGAGGCCTCAGGGATCATCACCCGTTTCGGCTGCCGGCGCGTCGCCGAGTTCGCCTGCCAGTACGCACTCAAGACTGGGCGCAAGAAGATCACCATTGTCCATAAAGCGAACATCCTCAAGGCGCTGACGGGGCTCTTTCTGGAGACCTGCCAAGAGGTCGGTCGCCAGTATCAGGATCGTCTTACCATCGAGGAGCGCATCATCGACAACTGCGCAATGCAACTGATCATCAACCCGGCGCAGTTCGACGTCATCCTGACGACAAATATGTTCGGCGATATCTTGTCGGACGAGTGCGCAGGCCTCGTCGGCGGCTTGGGAATGGCGCCCGGCGCCAACATCGGCGCCGATACGGCCATCTTCGAGGCGGTGCACGGCTCGGCCCCAGATATCTCGGGCAAAGGGATCGCCAATCCCACCGCGCTGATGCTAGCCGCGGCGCTGATGCTGGATCACATTGGGCAATACCATAATGCCGAACGCCTGCGTGACGCCATTAAGCAGACCCTGCAAGAGGGTAATGTGCGCACGCCAGACCTCGGCGGTAACGCCTCGACCATCCAGTATGCCGAGGCCGTGATCCGCAGGTTGGGCTGAAGAATCTCGGCGAGAATGTTCCTCCCACCGTACATCATAGGGTCGATGTTCGGATTAGGAATAAGTCCTGCGGCGTGGTGAGACCTGCCGCGGCAGCAATCTAGCCTCTGCCACGAACAAGATTCAGCCGCGATCTTCGAGAACAGTTTGCGATACGAGCCGCGGGATGACTACGACTGTGCCAGGTTGGAGACTGGCAAAGTCGAGATCCGGATTGTACTGACGCAGCAGCCATACCGGCAGATCGGGCTCACGCCGAGCCAGCGACCATAAACTATCGCCGGTGCGCACTTGATGCTCCCACACGCCCGCGATACGAAAGCGCGCAAAGAATTCATCCTGCAGCGCGCGATGATAGGCGCCGCGGCGTTCCGTAAAGCTCATCGCGCCTACCTTACTGAAGTCCAGCTTTAACCGCCGGCCGACCATTACTGCCTCGCCAAACGACAGGTGGTTGATGTCCCGGAGGCGCTGCGTGGGGATTTCTAGCCAGTCTGCATAGTGGCCCAAGGTTTCAACCGCCTGCACCTCGATGGTGCCGTCGGGGGCCACCTCGTAGTCGGCGGGATCGGCCGTCGCTGCAGGCCGTGAAGGCAAGGCGCCTATCGTGCCAGCGTCATCCACTGCAGCAGGCGAAACCGGTTCGATCTCCTCCAGTTTCGCCAGCACTGTGTCGCTGGGGCGTTCGGCTTCGACGGCGGCCATTGGCGTGATAGGCAGATCTTTATTAGCCGTCGTCTGTAGCGTTAATACCTGGCCTACATAGAGCTTGTTGGCATCCCGCAGTCCGTTGCTCTCGATGAGCGCCTCAGGCGTGATACCATGTCGTGTGGCTATGCCGATCACTGTATCGCCCCTTTGCACTTGATAACGCCCAACGGCCGGTATCGGTATTGGCACGTCAGGCTTCGAGGCCGCGACAGTGGTTTTGCCTGCGGCCGGCAGAAGGATACGTTGACCTACTCGGATCATGTGCGCGCTGCGCAACTGATTTCGCACCATCAGATCGCTCAGGGAAACGCCGTAGCGACTGGCGATGCCGGAGAGCGTATC
>JAPSGG010000224.1 GCA_031177845.1 Chromatiales bacterium | reverse complement strand
GCGGCCGCGCGTATTCACCCCAACGACCCGCAGCGGCTTCAGCGGGCACTGGAGGTCTACGAGCTGACGGGCAAGCCCATGACAGAACTTTGCGCGGAGCCGCGGTCAGATATCTTGCAGTACAGCATCACGAAGTTGGCGCTGATCCCAGTGGATCGACGCGGCTTGCACGCGCGCATCGCGGCCCGCTTTGAAGATATGCTGGCGCGAGGCTTGATCGAGGAAGTCGCGGCCTTATATACAAGAGGAGACCTGAATCCGGGTATGCCATCGATGCGTGCGGTCGGCTATCGGCAGGTATGGCAGTATCTGGATGGCGAGATCGGCCGCGATCAGATGATTGCCGCGGCCATCGCGGCGACGCGCGGACTGGCCAAGCGGCAGGTGACGTGGCTGCGCGCGGAGCACGACGCGCGGATATTCGAGGCGGAATCGCGGCCGCTGGCTGAGATCGAGGAGGCGATTGGTTTGCGCCTGTGCCGGCCACTTTCATGAAAAGCCGTGCTAAACTCAGATGGTAGAGTTCTTGCATGCAGCCATGGAGCGAAGGCGGGTACAATGTGCGAAATAAATAACGGGCCATCGACAGGAGCAAACCATGGCAAAAGGGCAAACGTTACAAGAACCCTTCCTCAACGCGTTGCGCCGAGAAAGGGTGCCGGTGTCAATCTATCTGGTGAATGGCATCAAGCTGCAGGGCCAGATCGATTCCTTCGACCAGTTCGTAGTGCTGCTGCGCAATAGCGTGAGTCAGATGGTCTACAAGCATGCGATTTCTACGATTGTGCCGGCGCGGGCGATTAAGATCGCCTACAGCAACAATGGCGATTCCGAGCAGGATTAACTGGGCGTTGCCAGCAACATGGGCACGTTCGGGGCAGTTGATTTCCTTTGACTGAACGCTCGCGCGGCGGCGAACGGGTTGCGCTCGTTCACGTAGACTTAAAAGATTCCAACGCCGGGGCTAACGGGCAAGACCTGCGGGAATTCCAAGAACTCGTCGACTCCACCGGCGCCACCACGGCGGCAGTGGTGACCGGCGCGCGCAAGGCCCCGGATCCCAAATACTTCGTCGGCAGCGGAAAGGCCGAAGAGATACGAGACCGAGTAGAGGCCGCCCATGCGCAGCTGGCAATCTTCGATCATGCCTTGAGCCCCAGCCAGGAGCGCAACCTGGAGAAGCTGTGCCAGTGTCGGGTACTGGACCGCACGGGTCTGATCTTGGACATCTTCGCCCGGCGCGCCCGCTCGTTCGAGGGCAAGTTGCAGGTCGAGCTTGCACAGCTTCAGCACATGTCCACCCGGCTGGTGAGGGGCTGGAGCCACCTCGAACGGCAGCGAGGCGGTATCGGCCTGCGCGGCCCCGGCGAGACTCAGTTGGAAACCGATCGCCGTCTGATCGGCGGGCGGATCAAGCAGATCCACAAGCGTCTCGACAAGGTGCGCACGCGGCGCAGCCAAGGCCGTCGAGCGCGCAGGAAGGCGGAGGTGCCGACTGTATCTCTGGTCGGTTACACCAACGCCGGCAAGTCGACTCTCTTCAACCGGCTCACGGAGGCTGGGGTCTACACGGCGGACCAGCTGTTCGCGACACTGGATCCAACCCTGCGGCGCGTGGACTTGGGGCCTGCGGGCCACGTGGTACTGGCCGATACGGTGGGGTTCATCCGCCAGCTCCCGCACGATCTGATCGATGCCTTTCACGCGACGCTGCAGGAGACCAGAGAGGCCGATCTGCTCGTACACGTCATCGATGCCGGCGATGACCAGCGCGAGTTTCATATCGAGCAGGTCAACGGTGTGCTGGCCGAGATCGGCGCCGAATGGGTGCCGCAGATTCTGGTCTATAACAAGATCGATCTGCTCGGCATGACGCCTCGGATGGAGCACGATCCGGCTCGGCGCATGATGCGTGTGTGGCTATCGGCCGCTACTGGCGCGGGCGTCGATCTGCTTCGTGAGATACTGACCGAGGCGCTGCAGTACGACACGGTGCATGGCTGGCTGGATTTGCCTCCGGACGCGGGCCGCGCTCGCTCCCGGTTGTTCGCGTTGGGCGCAGTACTGCAGGAGCGAATAGACGATCGCGGTGCCAGCCACCTGCAGGTGCGGATGCCTCGCAGGGAGTTCGAGGCGTTCTCGCGCCGGGAAGGCTTGCCGGAGCACGCGCTGCGCGCTTGACCTGAAGTAAGCGCGAGAGCGGGCTGGAGGTCCTGCATTATCGATTGCTTAAAAACAGTGTGCCGTCGTCGCAGGGATGCGAGTTGAAAAGATCCGGGATGGACATATCTTACATTTTGCTAGAATGCGCCCTAATGTCGGAGGCGCCCTAGTCCTTCATAAGCTCTTAGAAAAAGAGTGCTGTCCTACATATTTGAACCGGAGAAATGAATGCCCTGGAATGAACCGGGTGGCAAAGATCCCTGGGGGAAACGGCCCAAGGACCAAGGGCCGCCCGATCTGGAAGAACTGCTTCGCAAGCTGACCACCCGCCTCGGTAAACTGTTCGGTGGTGGCTCGAGCGCTGGCAGTTCAGGTGGCGGTGGCAAGAGTGCGGTGGCCGGTGCGCTGATCGCTGCAGTGGTATTGCTGGTCGTATGGGCCTTTTCGGGCTTTTACATCATTGATGCGGGCGAACGCGGATTGGTGCTGCGGTTTGGACGCTATGTGTATACGACCGGACCAGGCCCGCACTGGCATTTCCCATATCCTATCGAAAGCGCCGAGAGCGTGGCGGTCGACCTGGTGCGCGACGCGCAGCACGAGGCGACGATGCTGACACAAGACGAAAATATCGTAGCCATCGATATCGCGGTTCAGTATCGCGTCAAGAACGCGGCCGATTACGCATTCGAGGTGCGGGTGCCCGACGCGACCTTGCGTCAGATGATGGAGAGCGCGGTGCGCGAAGTGGTAGGCAAGAGCACGATGGACTACGTGCTGGGCGCGGGCCGCGCCGAAGTCGCCGCGCAAACGCGGAAACTGATGCAACGGTCGCTGGATCAATATCAGTCTGGCCTCGAGGTGGTGACCGTCAACCTGCAGCAAGCGCAGCCGCCGGAACCCGTGCAACCCGCCTTTGCCGATGCGGTGATGGCGCGAGAGGACGAGGTGAGATTCATGAATGAGGCGCAGTCCTACGCCAATGGAATCATCCCGCAGGCGCGCGGTGAGGCGGCGCGCATCGAGCAGGAGGCAGTCGCCTATCGCGCTCAAGTCATCGCCACCGCCGAAGGCGATACCGCCCGCTTCGAGCAGTTGCTGGCGGAATACCGCAAGGCCCCACAAGTCACGCGCGACCGCCTGTATCTGGACGCGCTGGAGTCGGTGTTATCCAACAGCAGCAAGGTGTTGATGGATGTCGAGGGCGGCAATAATCTGCTCTATCTGCCATTGGATAAGCTGATGCGCCAGGGCGCCGCATCGCGCGGCCCCGCGCCTATGCCAACGTTTCCCGCGCCGGCTGCCGGCAGCCAGCCGAACAAGCCGGTCATTGAGCGCGATCCTCGCGATCTCAGTGGCCGGGAGGGCCGTTAACCGTGAATTTGAGAGCCATTGGTATTGTTGTCGCAGTGGTCGCGGTCGTGCTGGCCTTATCGGCCTACACGGTGCACGAGATCCAGCGCGTGATCCTGTTCAGCCTGGGTGAGATCAAGGCCGCGGATCTGGAGCCCGGCCTGCACTGGAAGTTTCCGTTCATCAACAATGTCGTCAAGTTCGACGGGCGCGTGCTGGGGCTCGATGCCGAGCCCGAGCGGTTCCTGACGGCCGAGAAAAAGAACGTTACGGTGGATTTCTTCGTCAAATGGAGAATCAGCGACGTGGCCTTGTTCTACCGCTCGTTCGGCGTCGATGAACTCAACGCTCAGACGCGGCTCGCGCAGATCACCAAGGACGAGATGCGCAACGAGTTCGGCAAGCGCACCATCCAAGAGGCCGTGTCGGGCGAGCGCGGCGACATCATGGATGCGCTGCGCGTCAAGGTCAACCAGATCACGAATCAGTATGGCATGGATGTGTTGGACGTGCGCATCAGCCGCATCGATCTGCCAGATGAGGTGAACGAATCAGTCTACGACCGCATGCGCACGGAGCGTCATCTCGCCGCCAAACAGTTCCGCGCGCGTGGCCGTGAGGAGGCCGAGCGGATCCGCGCCAGTGCCGATCGCCAGCGCACGGTCATACTGTCTAACGCC
>JAPSGG010000223.1 GCA_031177845.1 Chromatiales bacterium | reverse complement strand
TTCGTCAGCGCCGCCGCAAGTCAGACCAAGATGACGGCAACAGAAGCACCGACGCAAAAGATCGAGCCGCGGCTCCGCCGATTCTCAGCGCGGTGGCGGCCGCCATATCCGCCGCCTGGCGTGGTGTTGACTGAAACGTTGGAGACTTTCGACCTCGCCAGTGCGGCCGCGTATCAGATCGAGTTCGCCTGGGCGGGCGAAACGGCCCGTCAGGTGGGCGTGGTGGCGCACCGCCTGCTGCAACGGATTGCACGCGAGGGTATCGAGCACTGGGACCTAGCCCGGTGTAAGGGGCTGCGGCAGGCGAATATTGTCGCATTGGCGGCAGCAGGCGTGTCGCGAGACGAGTTGCAAGCGGCGGCGGAACGGATCGAACAAATCCTCTGGAACACGCTCGGAAGCGAACGCGGGCGCTGGCTGTTCGACCCGGCCCACCGCGAAGCGCGCGCGGAGTACGCACTCACCGGTATCGTGGCTGGCCGGCTGATCAGCATCAAGATCGACCGGACGTTTGTGGATAGAGACGGTGTGCGCTGGATCGTGGATTACAAGACCGGCACGCATGAGGGCGCCGCTGTCGAAGCGTTTCTCAGGCGGGAGGAGGCGCGCTACCGTCCCCAGCTTGCTATCTACGCGGCGCTCATGCGCCTCAAGGAATCGCGGCCCGTCAGGGCTGGGCTTTATTATCCGTTGGTCGCAGGCGGGTGGCGGGAGTGGCCGGCGGAATAGGCGCTCCAAGCTCCTCGCTCGCAAGCCGATTCAGATCACCGGGTCGATCTACGTCCCACAGCGGAGCCAATTCACGCCAGCGCCAGCCGAGTTGATGCAGCCGCGCGCGCGTCTGATCCAGCACCGAGGGCGTTCCCCAAGCGATGTCCTTAAACAGCTCCGCTGCCGCCATGCGCGTCCCGATCAACGGCGTGCGACACATGCCAATTAATACATAGCCGCCATCCTCAGCAGGGCCCAGAACGATCGGAACACCGCTCGCGAGTATCTCGCAAGCCTTCGCAAGATACGCCGAGTTCAGGGCAGGGCAGTCGCAGCCGACGATGAGCCCAAACTCGGCGTGTGCGAGCGTTACCGCCAAAGCTTGGTACATGCGCGCACCAAGATCGTGACCTTGCTGAACCTGCAGCTTGACGCCGAACCGCCGCGCGGATTCGCCAAAAAATGGATGCCCGCAATCGGGCGCGCACCAAAGATCGACGGAGCACAGATCGGCGTGCGTTGCTGTCTTCAGTGCGCGTCCAATGAACCACCGCTGAAGCTGCGCGCAGGCTTGGCCGTCCAACTTGGCCATCAGCCGAGTCTTCACCTGCCCGGGCACCGGCGCTCTGGCGAATACAAGCAGGCGGCCGTCGGCGTGAGTGAACAATCTTCCTCTTTCAGATGACGCTAGCGGACAGCCAGCTTCGCGCGGGCATTCCCGTCATAATGTCGGGCGAGCATCGCAGGGTCGGCACCAAGAAAATATCGAAGCCGCAGGACCCACATCTTCACGATCGTGCGAACGATGCCCTGCTGCTCCCAGCGGCGACTGGACGTTATCGCCTTTTTATTGATGCGCACCGGCCGGCTCAACCGCCGCAGGACACGGCTCAGCGCGATGTCTTCCATCAGAGGGATGTCCGCGAAGCCGCCGACCTGCTCGAACACGCAGCGGCGCACGAAGATCGCCTGATCGCCGGTAGAGATACCCGTTAACCGCGAGCGCAGGTTCATGGCGCGCTCGACCACTCTCAGCAGCGGATGCCTGCCTGACAACCTGATGTCGAAACGTCCCCACTGGCGCTGCTTTTTACGCAGCGCCTTGGCGATGGCACGATCGGCGCCTCCAGGCAGGCGTGTGTCCGCGTGCAGAAATACGAGGATGTCCCCATGCGCAATGGCGGCGCCCGCATTCATCTGACGGGCGCGGCCGTGCGCGGCTCTTATGATCTTATCGGCTAACGGCGCCGCGACATCCACAGTGGCATCCAAACTGCCCCCATCGACCACGATGATCTCGTGCCCCCAGGTCCTCAAAGCCTGCACCGCCCGCAATGTGCGATCGATGCCGGCAGCCTCGTTGAGCGTGGGAATAATGACGGACAGCACTATTGCATTCTTGTAACAGGCGTGGCGCGGGCCGTGGTTACGCCGATGTAGATGCCAGTCCTAAGAGAGCGCGCCGCCGCAACTGCTGCCCTGGCCCGCGGTACAGCCGTAACAGTGATCGGCGACCATGATGGGACTGCCGTGCAGGTCTCGGCCGATCAGATCCCGCAGATGCGTACGCGAGCAGCCATCACAATGCAAGGGAATGGCGAGCATTTGGTTGAAATCACAGTCGTAGACATAGCCTCGATAGTCAACGCTGATCAGACTACGGCACATGACTTGGCTCAAGTTTTCATCGCGATGCGACCGCCGGAGCAACGCCATGTAGCCGTTAAATTCGCCTTTCGACACCAGCGTGCTGCCAAAGCGCGCGATAGGCATATTGGCCAACGTGTACAATCGATTGAACTGGATGCCGTGGCGATCGCCAAGTTCGCGCTTGTAATCGGCCTGCAGTCCTTCTTGCGCGGGCGGTAGACAGGGGCCAATCGGATTATAGACCAGACTCAGTAGAAGCTCGCTGCCGACCCTGCCGAAGCCCAGCGCGTTGAGTTTCTTGAGTGCGCGGATGCTGGCTGCATAAACACCCTCGCCGCGCTGCTGATCGACGTTGGCTTCGAGATAACAGGGCAGGGAGGCGATGATCTCGACTTGATGTTGGGCCAGGAACTCGGGCATGTCCTCGAAGCCTGTTTCCTCCAGGATGGTGAGATTGCAGCGGTCGATGACGTGCTTGCCCATGCGGCGCGCCTGTACCACGAGCTCGCGGAAATGTGGACTCAGCTCAGGCGCGCCGCCGGTGATATCAATGGTCTCCACCGAGGATGCCTTGAGAAATGCCAGCACGCTATCCAGCGTCTCGCGCGACATCGTCTCCTTGCGGTTGGGGCTGGCATTGACGTGGCAGTGGAGACAGGCCTGATTGCACTTGTACCCGACGTTGACCTGCAAGGTCTCGAGCCGGCCCCGGCAGATGGCGGGGAAATCGGTCTCCTTCAACAGCGGCAGCATATTACGCATGACATCTTCCTACGGGATCCATCGATTGATCCAGCCGACCACCCGCTTGCTGGTAGCGCTGAATAGCCTGGGAGAGAGATACGCGTTCGCGGCGCGGCGATTGATCTCGGCCAGGGTCGGATAGGCGTGCACCACGCCTGAAATCTCACTCGGTTTGAGGCCCTTCGCAATCGAGAGCGCGAGTTCATGTACTAATTCGCCGGCGTGCGGTCCCAGAATGCTCGCTCCAATGATATGTCCTTTATGCAGGGTGAGCTTCACGAAACCCCGTATCGTCCCCTCAGCTGTGGCCCGATCGATATTCTGAAACTCAAAGCGCGCGGTGTCGACCTTGAGGTTCTCAGCGCGTGCCTGCGTCTCGTTCTTGCCCACGCGCGCGAGCTCGGGGTCAGTGAAGATCACCCAGGGCAGGGCATCATAGCGGGCCTTTCGGGGAAAGCTGAACAGGGCATTGCCGATCACGATTCCGGCCTGATATTCGGCCGCGTGCGTGAAGGGCATAATGCCGGTGACGTCTCCGCATGCATACACGCGCCGATTGCTGGTGCGCATGCGGGCGTCCACCTTAATCCCTTTGGGCGTGTAGTCGATACCGGCCTGTTCTAGTCCCAGCCCGTCAACATTGGGCCGCCGGCCAACCGCGACCAGCAGCGTGTTGCAGTCGACGGTCAAGCTTCCGCTGCATGATACGATCGTGCGGCCTTGTTCGACGTCGATGCGCTCCGCCTGAGTGCCGGTATAAATGGTGATCCCATCGGCGCGCAATAGGCCGGTCAGCGCGTCGGAGACATCGTCGTCTTCGTTCGGTAGGACTCTCGGCTGTGCCTCGATTAGCGTCACCCGGCTGCCTAGTCGCTGGAAGGCTTGTGCCATTTCCAGTCCGACCGCGCCCGCGCCCAGCACTACAAGGCTTTGCGGGAGGTCGTTAAGTGAGAATATCGTTTCATTCGTGACAAATCCGGAATCCTTGAGCCCCGGAATATCCGGCACCAGCGGCCGCGAACCCGTGGCGATGACAAGGCGCCGGCCTTGTATCCTTGATCCGCCGGCTTCAATCTGCTGAGGATCGACGAAGT
>JAPSGG010000404.1 GCA_031177845.1 Chromatiales bacterium | reverse complement strand
AAACCCAGCGCCAATCGGTGGAGGCGAGAACTCAAGGCTTCATTGTCCCGCGCAACCTGTACGAGATCGATTAGCTTGCGCTCTAACTGGCGGTTGCGCGTGCGCAGCACCTCCACCTGGCGTTCAACCAGGGAAACGGCCTGTCCCCTGGGATGCGGAATCCTAAGCGCCTCGAGGAGCCTGGCATGTTGTTCGAAGAAATCCGGATGAGCGAGCAGGTAATGCTCCACTTCATCCTCGGTAAGCCCCTCGCGCTTTAGCTTGGAAGTACGCGCGCCTGTCATAGTTCTATGCTCCCCTCAAAGACCGTAGTCGCTGGGCCGGTCATGTAGACCGGCGCGTGCTCGTTCCGCCAGCTTATCACAAGTTCTCCGCCTGGAAGCTCGACGGCTACACGCTCGTCAAGCCATCCTCGCAGACGGCCGGCGACCACCGCAGCGCACGCCCCGCTGCCGCAGGCCATGGTTTCGCCGACCCCGCGCTCGAATACCCGCAGCCGGATGGCCGCGCGATTGATGACCTGCATGAAGCCGACGTTGGTTCGATTCGGGAAACGGGGGTGTGTTTCGATCTGTGGACCGAGGACGGCGATCGGCGCAGATCCAACATCATCCACCCGCAGCACCGCATGCGGGTTGCCCATCGACACCGCACCAAGTTCCACCTCACGGTCGCCCAGTGCCAGCCGGTAGGTGGGCACCTCGGTGTCCGCGACAAATGGAATCTCTTGGGGTCGCAGGCGCGGTGCGCCCATATCCACCGTCACTTGGCCATCCTCCTCGATGTGGACCGCGACAGTGCCCGCCGCCGTTTCCAGCTTGGCGCCGCTGCCTACGATCAAACCCCGCTCGCGCAGATAGCGCGCGATGCACCGCGCGCCGTTGCCGCACTGCTCGACCTCGCCGCCATCGGCATTGAAAATGCGGTAGCGGAAGGCGGCATTGGGCGTCTGCGCGCGCTCAATCATCAGTATCTGATCGCAGCCGATGCCCCGTCTGCGATCGGCGATGAACGCCATCTGAGCGCGAGATATCGCAACTGGACGGTCGATGGCCTCGATCAGCACGAAGTCATTGCCGAGCCCGTGCATCTTGGTGAAGGTCAACAGCACTGCGTGGTTCGCAGCAGGCCTACGTGCTAAGAGCCAGGGACTATGGTGTGATCACCACCGTGCTCACCGGCCCCTGACTCCTGAAGCATATCTTTGCGAGCCCCGGCCGGGAACAAGCTGAGATGTTCGGCGACGCGGTGGAACTCGGCTTCGCGAGGATCGGGTGCAAGGAAATCGTAAGCCAGCAGCGAAACCAGTGCAGCCGCGAGCACTAAGCTGATCATCACAGCATATCGCAGTGGGCGCGCCTGGTGTTTATGCACCATTTCGCCAATATCGCGCCGCTGCCTTATGCGCTCGGTCAGGCCCGGCGGGGCCTCGACACTGACGGCTTCGCGCAACCTGCGTTCAAATACCAAGCCCCGCCTGGCGAATTGCCGACAACCCGAACATACCCGCTCGTGCTGAGCCAAGGCGAGATCCCCCGCGTATGGGACCGTGAGCCACCTGCGTCGGAAGTCCAGGCAGTTCATGCCATCACCTTGTTATTCGCCCTATCCAGCCGCTCATTGCTGACGGCCTCGCGCAGCTGTTTGCGGGCGCGAAATAGGTGCGA
>JAPSGG010000222.1 GCA_031177845.1 Chromatiales bacterium | reverse complement strand
CTTCGACGTCGGCCTGGACAGCGGCACACCGGCCGGCCTTTATGGGAGCCCGTTTTTCTTTAACGCGCATCTAGAGACCGTCACCGTCGATCTGAAGTGAGCCATATGATCGATCGGGCCGGTTCCCCGGATCACGAAAATCAATGCGTGATGGCAGCTTCAACGTGACCGAATCGACCGTCCGGCGGGCTGATTATCTCGACAGATCCCCAGCGCCCGGGCCGGCGCCTTTTCCAGGCATGGTCTGGATTTCCGGCGGCAGATTCGCGATGGGTGCCGATGGCTTCTATCCGGAGGAGCTACCGGTGCAAGCTGTTCTGGTGTCCGGCTTCTGGATGGATGCGGCATCCGTGACCAACGCTCAGTTCGCGGCATTCGTCGCGGCGACGGATTATCGAACTGTGGCGGAACGCGCGCTCGACCCGACCCGCTATCCCAGCGCGCGACCTGAGCTTCTGGTTCCGGGAGCGCTCGTCTTCCGCAAGACGAAGGCAAGGGTCAGTCTCGACGATCCCACCCAGTGGTGGGCCTACGTGCCAGGTGCAAATTGGCGCCATCCGCGCGGTCCTAATAAGGGCATTGCCGGGATGGACAACCATCCCGTCGTGCAGGTCGCCTACGAGGATGCCGAAGCCTTCGCCCGCTGGGCGGGCAAGGATCTACCCACGGAGGCGGAGTGGGAATTCGCCGCCCGTGGCGGCTTGGACGGCGCCGTGTTCGTGTGGGGCAACGAAGACGCTCCGTCCGGCAGGCCAATGGCTAATACTTGGCAGGGCGAATTTCCCTGGATCAACAAACGCATTGATGGCTACGAGGGCACCTCGCCGGTCGGCGTCTTTCCACCCAACGGCTACGGCCTTTACGACATGGCTGGGAACGTATGGGAATGGACCAGTGACTGGTACAAGCCCCGCCATCCGGAGGCGCCCAATAAGCCGTGCTGCACGCCGATCGATCCCAAAGTGACCTCGGCGGCCGCGAGTTTCGACGCTAGCCAGCCGCAGAGCCGTATCCCGCGTAAGGTACTGAAGGGCGGATCGCACCTGTGCGCGCCGAACTACTGTTTCCGCTATCGTCCGGCGGCGCGCTCGGCCGAGACCATAGACACCTCGACCTGCCATATTGGTTTTCGCTGCGTCGTCAGGGCGAAGCTGTAACGGACCCATATCCGTCATGCTACCGGCACCTGAGCCTGCGCAGTTTTTGTATTACTCAAAGGACATCTTTCTATGATTGTCAAGCTAGGTGTCGCTCTAGTGCTGGCTTTGACCATGTTGCCTTGGGGGGCTCAAGCTGTTGCGCCGCCAGTCCCGAAAGGCCACGTGATCTTCGAAGAAGGCACGTGGATGCCCCTGGCGGACGCGCCTGCCTACGAGTTTGACGACGCCCGAGTAGACTTCATCAGTAAGGACTACACAGACGCCGCAAGGCATCTGCGCAAGGGTGTGGCGTTTCTGAACGTGGAGGCCAGTCGGGCTCAAGGGGAAGATAAGGCGCAGTTGAGCTCGTCAGTCGAGGAGCTGGAAAAGCTTGCCAAGGAGATACAGAAAGGGCAGATGAACTCCTTGGAAGGGCTCGATAATGCTATCGCCCGCGCGGAATATGCATTGGCCGCGCACCATCGGATTTTGGCACTGGGGGCAGCCCAGGCCGAGAAGAATGCCAAGTGGACAGCGCATCATATGAGGGCGACGGCCACTCACCTTGAACACGCGCTGACCTGGGCGGGCCACGAGGGCGAGCAGGCGGTGGTCGCCGCCGTTACCCGTGCGCGCACGGTCGCCAGCAAGCTGATAGCAGGCTCGGAATGGGCAAGCGCCGAGGTGGGCAACGCACTCACTGCGTTAGGCGACGGCATCGAGAAAGTCGGCCAATGGGTGCAGCCTCGCAAACGACAATAAGTCGCGCGCCTGGTCTAAATCAATGCCCGCTCCAGGAGGATGAATTCCAGTCGACGTCTTTGTGGTGCGCGCCGTGCACTCAAGAAGTGGCGTCAGGCTTTCGCGCGGTTGCGATCGCGAGCAATGCGATGCTGGTGAAGATGAAGTTGATGCCAGCGAGCGTGCCGACGGCCCATACTGCCGTGGACGGCAACCCCAGCCACAAGAGCACACCGACGATCACGCCCGCAATGCCGCTTGCGATCAGCCAGCCGCGGCCCTTTTGACCTTTGGCCTGCACACCGTGAGTGATCTCGAAGATGCCCTGCACGAGGAAAAATGCTGCCAATACCAAGGTCAGTGCGAGCAGCCCAGCCGGCACGAAGATTAGGAGCAGCAGGCTGGCGATGATCGTGAGCACGGCTAGGACGATGGAACTGCCGCGATGGGAAATACCCTTAGCGACGATGGCGCGGATACCGGTCGCGATCCCGCCGACCAGAAGTAGCACCCCGAGGTAGATCTCCAACGCCACTGAGGCAATGAACGGGAACAGGATCGCGAGGATGCCAAGGAGCAAGAACACCAAGCCCTCGAAGATAAACAAGCCGCGGTGCTCGCCGATGAACTGCGAGAGCTCAGCAGTCGGGTCATTCAGTGATGCATTGGACATGCGACGGGTACTCCTCCGCTTCGACTCAATCAGCAGCATGTCCGATAGCACGAGGCAGTTCGTAGTGTCAAGCGGCCGACGCGACTGTCCAGATAAACCAGCGGTTCTGACTTGTGCGTGCGTAGCGCATGCACAAGTCCCCTTAGCTGATCGATAAGGAAATGCTGCGGATTTTTCTCTGAGAGTGCGCTCACCGAGCTCGAACCAGGAAGATAATCCCTGCCAGTGGAGTCGATGAGATTTATTGGATCTTAACTGCATATCCATTTAGGGCGACAGTAAATCTCATTGGCTCCATTTATCGCCTAGCCACATGGAAGTAGATTCTGTATCTCCCATTTAGCCGTCCTGCCTTCTCGCAGCGTCTACATACTGTCTACATGTTCCCAGCGCTAATGACGCATCTTGCATAACTTATTGCTTTTTGGAGTTGACGAAGGGACTCGAACCCCCGACCGGCTGATTTAGCGTCATGGAATCCATCGTGCGGAATTCGCCCGGATGGCAGTCCATCGCCAGATTGTAGATTCACCGCACAGTTTCACGGCGCCCGCTGCGCCGGGATCTCTTCCGTTCTCTAATTGAGTCGCACCGAACGAGGCGGACACGAAGAACGCGGGAAGAACCGCCGGCACCTTCCATGAGTGACAAATCGGCTTTCTTATACCAACTTTCTCTCTACCAGTCGGCGGGTGAGATCTTTGACTACATTCCTGGGTAAAGTAAAACCATCAAACAGCTCAAATAACGGCTGGACTGCTTGATCTACAAACTCGCTTAGTGCCGACAGGGGCGTTTCAAGTGGCACACCAACCAAGGTCGTGATCTGATCTTAGTACGCCTGTCTCCCAGGACAAATATACCGCGCTGGATTTGCCCACGACACCAGTTCTCTGCGGCGGAAGCTTCGTCCAGCGGAACGCGATGGCAAGGCCAGTGGTTTCCGGGTGACACTCCCCATGGCCTTAGCAGTGGCTCGTCGTCCGACTTGCCCTTAGAAGGCTCCGGCGTGATATTAATTTTTCTGCTCTGGCCCAAGACTGTGCTAGGAGATCGCGACAGCGGTTGATTGGACTGCGCCCTTTCGCAGAGCGCAGGTTTAAGTCACTGCAGACGGGGACGTGTGAGGACTGCGCGGACACAGTGGACACAGGAGATTAAGATCTCCTGTAGATTTACTGCGGCCTGATTTCCCCCGCCGCTGGGGAAGGCGCAGCATGACCGCAGTTAGGACAGCCACCTAAGCACTCATCGCCCATCTTTGCCGGCTCATCCGACAACACTGGCGAACACCACATGCTGGCCGTTACTCTAGCCACGCCTAAAAGGCAATGTCACAAGCTACTGCTATTGGTTAGGCGTCGCTCAGCGACGGCCGAATATGGCGTTAATGCATGTTCCTCAGATAATTGACCGGGAGGGAAGATGAAAGTGAAATTGATCCATTCTATTGCCGGGCTTACCTTGGCCTTGGGATTAGGCGTGGCTAGCGCGGGGCCAGCCCCGACGGTGCAAGGCTCGGCTGATAGTGCGGTCAGCGCAGAGCCATTCTCGGCGGTGCTGGGCTCGGCCGATTACCTGCCGATGAGTGACCAGGACTTGTCAAGCGTTACAGGGAAGCAGCTAGGAAGCCTGCTGTGGCCCGTCACCAGCGAGATCACCGGC
>JAPSGG010000221.1 GCA_031177845.1 Chromatiales bacterium | reverse complement strand
CATTATGGTCATTGGTGTTGGCGGTTCACCGGCAGCGACGAAGGCAGAGTTCGCCCACTGAAGTCGAAGTACTGTCTTCCTTAAGACCAGTACGTTGGCCTATTCCAAGGCGTCTACGACCGTCGCCGATAGCTATCGCTGACGGCGCACGCAGTGCCGCTGTCAAAGCGCTTCTTCGCGCCTCAGCCGTCATGAGCACGCGGGCGTGCGATTGGATCGCAAGCTTATCTACTACACCACGACCGAAACATTCATATTCCCCTCCTTGCGCAGCACGTGAATTCCGACATCCCGTGCGTGGCGACGGAGCAACAGATCGACCATAGCATCACCGATGCGTAAATTGCGGATCTCGATATCTCTCAAGTAGCTCGGCAATACGGGATGGTCGAACCGCAGCTCGCCCGCCGCACCGTTGAAAGTAATTCCGAGACATGCCTGCAGCAGGTAAAACACCGCCGCCGCCGCCCAGGCTTGCGGAATACAGGCCGATGAGTAGATGGTGGGCCCCTCATCGGGACGGCGCACGAAGCCGCAGTACAGCTCGGGCAAGCGATGCAAGTCCATAAAGGTGCTGGCGTCAAACAGGCTGGTCATGATGCGCATCGCGCGTTCCTTCTGACCCGCCCTGGCGAGGCCCATGGCGATGAGTGCATTGTCGTGTGGCCAGACCGATCCATTATGATAGGACATCGGGTTGTAGCGCGCCTCGCCCTCGGCCACGGTGCGCACGCCCCAGCCGGAAAAGGAGTGCGGCGCGAGCAGCGTTTCGCCGATGCGCTTCGCGTACTTGGTATCCGCAATGCCGCTCCACAGTGCGTGGCCTGCATTGGATGTGCGCACGCGACACGGCCGCTTGGCGCCGTCTAGGGCGATCGCGAAGGTGGAAAGCTCATCGCACCAGAACGCCCGATTAAAGCGCTCCTTGAGCGCAGCCGCCTCATTGACGAGGTGATTGGCCCGTTCGGATTCGCCCAGCACGCGCGACAGCATAGCGGCGCGGCATTTGGCCATGTACACGTAGCCCTGGATTTCGCACAGCGCAATGGCGCCCACTGCAGGCTCGCCGTTGGTATGGAATACCGAATCGTCGGAGTCCTTCCAGCCCTGGTGGACGAGTCCCCGCGGATTACGGCTTTGGTACTCAACGAAACCGTCGCCATCGAGGTCACCGTAGTAATCGATCCAGGCAAGCGCCGCTTCTAAAGTCGGCCAAAGCGATTCGAGCAGCGCGCGATCTCCCGTGCGTTCGTAGTAGGCGCCGGCGAGTTCGATCAGCAATGGCGTCGCATCCGCGCTGCCGTAGTAGCAGCGGAAGGGGATCTCGCCCAAGGTCGCCAGCTCGCCCTTGCGCACCTCATGGAAGATCTTTCCGGGTTCAGCCTCCTGCTCCGGGTTCACTTCCCGCGCCTGATGAGCGGCCAGGTATCGCAGCACACCGCGGGCCAATTCTGGATTAACCCACAGGAACTCCAGCGCCGTGATGATGCCGTCGCGACCGAATGGTGTGCTGAACCACGGGATGCCTGCATACGGAAAGTATCCGTACTCGGTGCGGGTGCACAACATGTGTACATCGTCCTGAGAGCGGTTGATCCAGTCGTTAAACTGCTCGTTGGATGTAAAGATCGAGCAGTCGGCAAGCTGCGAACGCTCAACTGTCTCCGCAGACTCCTTGAGCGTTGTCTCGTAGAGTGCGGAGGTTATGCGCTGCGTCGCCCTGCGTGGCTCGCCCGTGTAAAAGGCGCTGGAGAAGTGCATCTCATGGTGTGCTTGAGGCCCCAGCGAGATTCGAAAGAAGATCTCGCCACTATCGCGGAATTCGGGCGTGTCGCTGAATTCGACATGGGTATAGCGGACTATGTCGTCCAGGCCCTCGTAAGCGAGCAGCAGGCTATGCGCGTCCTTGCATGGCTCCAAGAGCCGACCTCGGCGTTCACGTTTCTTGCCCCTTACCTCAAAGATGTCCGCGTAGTCCGCGCCGAGCGCAAGCGAAAGGTCCAGTTGCACCGTTTCATCGCTGTAGTTGGTGAGCCGCAGGCGCTCGTGGCAGGCACCTCCCCATAGGACCTTGGCGCGGAAGATGTGCACCTTGCTGTGCCCGATCACGCGCCCGCCATCGCAGTAAAGAGTAGGGTTCGTCAGGTCCACCGTGAGCAGCGTGTTGCGGTTCTTGACGGTGGAGTTCAACAGCAGTGGACGGACGCCGTGGATCCGCAGCTCGAAGCGTGACAAATACCGCGTGCCTTCGTAGAAGATCCCCTGTTCAGTCACGCCCACGGAGGGGATGTCCCCATTCAGATCGAAGACAGCAAAGCTGTCACCATGCTTGAGCACGCGCGTGCGGTCGTCGACCCGCGCCGAGGTGGTCAGTACGTAATACTGGCCACCTAAGTGAATGATCTCCTCGTTGGACACCGAGTCAGCTTAGCGCAGGTTCTTTCGGAAGATCTACCGCGTAGTGGTGCAGCACGCGGTTGTACACGGCCAGATAATTCTGCGCCATGCGCTCCACGGAGAAGCGCTGCTCAAATGCGCTACGGCACTGCCGCCGGTCCATAAGCTCAAGCCGCTTAACGGCGGCCACGGCCTCATCGATGCTCGACACTAAGAAGCCTGTAACCCCGTCCTGCAAGATCTCCCGAACTGATCCACCGGGGAACGCGATAACCGGCGTGCCACAGGCCATCGCCTCGATCATGACCAGGCCAAAGGGCTCCGACCAATCGATCGGGAACAACAGCGCCAGAGCCTCGCCCAGGAACTTTCCCTTCTCGGACTCGCCGATCTCGCCGACAAACTCCACGCCCGGCTCTTGGAGAAGCGGTCGCACCCGCTCCTCAAAGTAATCGAGGTTGACTTTGTCAACCTTTGCGGCGAGCTTGATAGGGATTCCCGCCCGCCGCGCGATCTCAATGGCGCGGTCCGGCCGCTTCTCCGGCGATATACGACCCAGAAATGCGAGGTAAGAACCCGACCGCTCGTGGAATGGATAAAGGTCCCGGGGTAGGCCGTGATGCACCGTGGCCTGCCAGTTGACCCAGGGCAGTGGAGCCCGCTGCGCGTTTGAGATCGATACGACCGGCATTTCGACGTACTCGCGATAGATGATCTGGAGATCTGGAATATCCAGCCGCCCATGCAGCGTGGCCGCGTGTGGCACGGGATCGCGGCGCACGTACGGAAAGTGGAGGTAATCCAGGTGGAAATGAATAATGTCGAACTCTGAAGCATCCCGAAACACCTGCTCTAGCATAACCAGATGCAAGGCAAGGGGATCACCACCGTCGGGATGCAGTCGCAGCGCTTTCGGTACCATCGCCTGCAGGTCAGCGCGAGTAGTGGAATCGGCGCTGGCATACAGCGTCACCTCATGACCCTGCCGCAATAGCTCCTCGGTCAGATAATGGACAACGCGTTCCGTGCCTCCGTAGAGCTTCGGCGGCACGCTTTCGTAGAGCGGGGCGACCTGTGCGATTCTCATGGCCAGATGCTTCTCGCGTAGACCTTACTCAACTGCGTTCAGTTACTCATCACCTCTGTGTGTCATGGCACCGGTCTATATAGGAGTTCCCGCGACACAATCAAGAGGCGGGTACGCAATTTGCCGCGTAGAAACGTCGCTGGAATAGTTACGCTCGCTGCCCACCGTTCCAGGCCAAAAGGTTCAAGAATTCCCGCCGGGTCTTCGGGCCATGGGTGCGAAAGTGTGGGTTCGGGCTCGCGCGGTAGGCCACCCGCTCGTCGGTGATGCGATCCCGTGCCGCGCGTTGCTTCATCTCCTCGACGTTGATGTGGTAAGGCTTCATCGCATTTAACCCGAACACCTTAGCGCGAAGCTCAAGCGTGATCTCAGGGTAGCCATGCCGCTCGCGGAGTTCGTCGGCAATCTGGAAGGTCCGGAAGGCCTGGATCTGATCCTGGGGCGAGCCGTACCAGATCGAATCGGTGCCCCACAGCACGTTATCCTGCCCGATGTACTTGAACAGCTTGCCCAGTGCATGTGCGGCGCTTTCCGGATCGCGCATCAGATAGCGCCAGGTTGAGCCCAGCTCCGCATACACATTGCTATTGAGTGGCACATCATTTTCTACAACGGACTTGATCAGCGAATCGATACCCTCGTTGCGCGCGGGATCATACGGCCCTTCCGGCTGCCCTGGCACGAAGCCCGAGTGGTAGATCAGAAAATTCACATCCGGGTAGCGCTTAGCGACCA
>JAPSGG010000024.1 GCA_031177845.1 Chromatiales bacterium | reverse complement strand
GCAGCATAATGTCGAGCCAGGCGCGGAGGTGGAGGTGCTGCCGTTCGCCGGTCTCGTTTAGTGCGACTTGGCGACCTGTGTGCGGAAGGAGGATTTCTACCCCCGAAGGAAAACAAGCGATTTCTTTCCCTTGCTCGGCGCAGAACTACGCGGTGTGGAATCAATCGCTGGCGAATGCTCGCTAACCCGGCGTGTTCCGCTCGACCCAGCGGCTGCCTTCCCGCAGGACCTCTTTCTTCCAGAACGGTGCTTTGGATTTCAGATCTTCCATGATGAATCGGTTGGCGTCATAGGCTGCGGCCCGATGCGCGGACCAGACGGCCACCAGCACGATGGGGTCGTTGGGCCGGATTTCACCCACGCGATGAATTATCAGCACATCGAAGATGTCCCAACGCGACTGCGCCTGTTCAGCAATCTGCCGCAGGTGCTTCTCGGTCATGGCAGGATAATGCTCCAGAGTCATCACGGTGACTGGCTCGCCCTCGTTGAAATCACGCATGGTGCCCACAAATACGGCCGTGGCGCCATATTTGCTCGCGAGATCCGGCGCTGTTTGTTGATGGCGCCCGACCTCTTGCCACGGATCGAAAGGCGCTGTGCGTAGGTCTATCTTCATGCGCATGGGGCGGATTCCAGCCGGACGCGGCCCTGGCGCGGCGACTGCTTGACAGAAAGATCTCTGATCAGCTCACCCAAGTCATTGCGACCCCTTAGGGCACCTTCGGGGCGTGCGCCAGGAGAAATCACGTAATATGTCCAGATACTGGATTTTAACCTGCGACCAGAAATAATGTCAGAATCTCGATCCTTCATACCCCTGAATATCGCCGTGCTGACCGTCTCGGACAGCCGCACGGAGCAAACGGACAAATCCGGGCCGCTGATGGTTGCTCGGTTTGAGCAAGCGGGCCATCGACTGTTCGAGAAGGCCATCGTGCCCGACGACATCTATCGGATCCGCGCCGTGGTGTCGCGTTGGATCGCCGAGCCCGATCCGCAGGTCATCCTGACTACAGGCGGCACCGGCGTAACGGGCCGCGACGGCACCCCGGAAGCGGTAGCGCCGCTGCTCGACAAGGAGATCGGTGGCTTTGGAGAGATGTTTCGAATGCTGTCCTACAACACCATCGGCACTTCGACCCTACAATCGCGCGCGATCGCCGGCGTAGCCAACGGCACCTATATCTTCTGCCTGCCAGGGTCTTCCGGTGCGTGCGCGGATGCATGGGACAAGCTGATTTGCCACCAACTCGATTATCGCACCCGCCCGTGCAATCTGGTCGAACTGATGCCGCGGCTACTGGAGAGATAGTCGTCCAGGCCGATTTCTTTATCACTGGAGAGAACCATGTTACGCCGAATCTACACCGTTTTGGTGGTTGCAATGCTGATCGCCTGCACCACCTCGCCGCTGGGAAATCCGCAGTTGCAGTTGTTTCCAGATGAACAGGTCGCTCAGATGGGTGCCAGCGCCTATCAGCAAATCAAGGAAAAGACGCCCGAGGCCGATAGCGGCGAGGTCAATAGCTACGTCAGATGCGTTGCAGACGCGATCACGGATGAGCTGGAGTCGGACACCGGGTGGGAGGTCACGGTATTTGAGGACGAGGCGGTCAATGCCTTTGCCCTGCCCGGTGGCAAGATCGGTGTGTACACTGGTCTGCTGGAAGTCGCGGAGAACCAGGCCCAGCTTGCCGCAGTCATCGGGCACGAGGTGGCTCACGTGCTCGCCGAGCACGGCAATGCCCGGATGTCCGCCGCGCTAGCCACCCAGGCGGGGCTGACCCTCGCGCAGATCTTCGCCGCGAGCTCTGGCGATAGCAGGGCACAACTGTTCGGAATACTTGGCCTGGGCGCCCAGTACGGCATTCTGATGCCTTATGGCCGCTCGCAGGAAACCGAGGCGGATCTGCTGGGACTGGATCTGATGGCGAGCGCCGGCTTTGACCCGCGCGAAGCCGTCGATCTGTGGCGGAATATGGCCCAGGCAGGCGGCCAGCAGCCGCCGGAATTTCTCTCGACCCATCCATCGCACGATACGCGCATCCAGAATCTTACGGAGCGCATGCCCGATGCCCTGGAGCTTTACGAGCAAGCCCAAGCGCAGGGCGAAACGCCGGATTGTGGCTGACAGGGTGGCGGTGGTGCATCTCAGGCACCACTGCAGAGTGCGTGGATTGCAGCTTGTGACCCTATTGGGGGGCAGAGGCTGGAACCAGTGCACCTCGATTTCCAGTCCGCGATTCCTGGCCTCTGATCATTGGCCCTAGTCTCTGGGCGATTTTGCGCCACCGTTCATGTGTTGGACGCTAGCAGTCGAGGACTGACTCCATATCCGACTGACTAATCAGCGCCTTATACCACAGCGCGTAGCCGTCGCTACTGGGGTGCAGATAGTCCGGCGCATAGTACTTCCGGGGATCCTTCGCGAAGCGCCCATTCACCATTACCTTGAGCAAATCCACGTATTGGACGCCGGCCGCATCCGCCGCTTCTATGAATACCTGTCGCACTTCGCGCGAGCGGTGGCCATAGATTGAATCCAGCAGTGGCGGGAATATAGGCGCAGGTCCTAGGTTGCCAGTGCCCACGAAAACGACGTGGTCGGCCTTGTCGATTGCGCGGCTGAGTGTCTCAGTAATATCGCGCCTTAGGCCATCGAGGTCGGTAAAGCGCAGCACGTCTTTGGCGCCGGCCTGCACCAGCAGCAGATCGAACGGCGCATTGCCTGTGCCGTCGATCTGTGCGACCACGTCTTCTGTTATCGCGCCATCCTGCGCCCGGTTTACAAGGCTCGCGCATGGATAGTGCTGCGCGATGCGCCCCGCCAGCGAGGCCGACGGCAGCGACGCACCGGTGCCCACGGCGGTGCTGTCTCCGACGATCAGGATGTTGAGTGTCGCCTGTGGCTGCAGCATCTGGAAAGCCGCCGACTCCTGCGCCAGGCTAAGAGCGTTGTTGAGGCGCAGCCCAAACAGCACCAGCTGATAAAGGACCACAATCACGGCGGCCGCGAGAACAACCAAGAATAAGGATTTGAATGCACGTGCCATGAGATCGACTGACTAAAGAATCGCTGAACGAATCATGCCGGACGCCTTACTACGTGCAGGATAAACTCCGCGAGGATTCCGGCCTTAGGCGCCCCCAGCCCCTCGGCTCGCTCGGGATAAGCACTTGCGAGGGATCTGTTTTCTCGGACAAGGTTTCCTCCCTCCGGTCGCAAAGCTTGCGGCAGATCCCTCGTAGCGCTGATCCTCTGAATGACAACTCAACCAGGCCCGCCCGGCAGCTTGCGCTACTTTTGTTGCTGCAAGCGTTGCTTGCATGACGTGGCGTGTCGTTCCCCCGAACACCAGGTGCTAATGCCGCTCATGGCGCGCGCTGCAAGCGGCCAGGATTCGCGAGGCTGGTCGGTGCTTCGGCCGGAGTCTCCGCCATGACCAGATCTTTCAGGCTGCGGCCTCTGAGAGCCGCGTCGACCGCCCGCTCCAAATCTTCCACGACCTCCTGCGTGCCGCGGGTTTCCGGCGAGCGGCGTGGGACGAGACGCGCGCCCTTGCATGCGTTGCGGACGACTTCAAGCACCTCTTTTACGGCCGTGGTCTCGAGAGGTCGGGCGGGCACCCAGGTCGTCGGCGCATCGGTGGTGCGGGTTAGAAGCCCGCCGCACTCCAGAACGCGCAACATGTCCTGTATGGTGTGCACGGGCAGGTGCAACTCGTTGACCAACTCATCCGCACTCCAGCCCGGTTGCCGCTGGTACCAGCGCAGCCCGACCAGTGTCATGATCATGAGCGCGAGTTCCTCCTGCGCGCGGTTGCTCAGGCGGTAGTCCTTCTGTCCAGCCACCAAGTACTCGGCGTGCTGCTGATAAAATGCAATGCTGGCCCCCACCAGCATGATGAGCCAGTTCCAGTAGATCCAGATCATGAGCACGATCAGGATGGCGAACCCGGAATAGATGGCGGCGTAACTCGTCGAATTCGCGATGACCATGGCGAAGAGCCAGCCCGTCGTCTGCCACAGCACGCCGGCTACCACGCCGCCGGTGAGCGCGGCGCCCGGACGCACGCGCGTATTGGGGATAAAGAGATACACGAAGGTGAAGGCGGCGATGATGAGTAGGTAAGGCACGAGCTTACTCAGGAACTCGTACAGGCTGCCGAACGGCTCGATGGCCATGATGGCCTGCACAATGGTGGTGCTGGTCAGCGAGGCCGTCACGCCCAGCGCCGAGAATACCAGCACCGGTACGACCATGATCACGCTGAAATAGCTGCTGAACTGTTGCGCCAGTGTGCGGGCGCGATCGACATGCCAGATGTCGTTGAAGGCCCACTCGACTTTTTGTATGAGCGTTATAGTGGTATAGAACAGGAAGGCGATGCCTAGTGCGCTCAGCACACCGACCCTGATGTTGTCCACAAAGCCGATGATCTGATCGGTGATCTTCACGCCCTGAGGCCCCAGCGGCTCAAGAAAGCGCAGCAACAGCGGCTCGAGCTGATTGTGTACGCCAAACGCCTTCAATACGGAAAAGCTCACCGCCAGCAGCGGCACGATGGACAATAGCGTGGTGAACACCAGGCTCATCGCGTGCAGGGTGAGCCGACCGTCCAGCAGATCCCGCACGAGCACGTACACCAGCCTGGCCGCCCTAATGAGCAGGGCCTGCCACCAAGCCACTTGGTGGACGTCGGTCTCCCAGATCAGTTGCCGATAGGTACCGATGAGTTGGCCAGTATCGATCATGCGCCCCGTCGGGAATTTCTAAGTTCGGCGTAGCGAGGGCACATCTGAATACAGTGAAGAAGTGGGATTGCGACGTGCTCGCTAACGGGAGCTATGGTAGCGTGATTGTCGCAATAAATGACAGTTGACCGCGAGCGGCCGTGGCCCTTTGCACGAGGCTCCAACCAGGACGGACGTAGGCCGCGTCGCGAAGCCACGTGGCAGGTAATCCGTCAAGCCGCCTCATGGTATCACGGCCTCTCGAGTTCAATGCAAGGCCGGGCTGAGCTAGGGGTGGGCGCTAGAACGGGATGATCAAGCGCAGACCGCCGTAGCCGGAGTACCCGTGGCCGTAGCCGCCGTAGCGATAGTCGTAGCCGGGGCCATAGTAGCGCGGATCGTAATAGCCCGGATAGCAATGCGGATAGCCATGCCGGCGGTGGCGGTGATAGTAATCCCAGTGACGGTAGACGCGGTAATAATCCGGGTGCACTCCATACCAGCCGCCGTTATAGCGAAGAGAAGGTCCATAGCCGCCCGCCTCAGCGAAGCCGGGTGCGAACATGACCAGGATCCCCGAAAGCCACAGACTGGCTGTAATTTGCCTGATGCGCATGTTTCTCCTCCGGTACAAACTGCGCCATGCGCCGACAGTATGAGCCTGTCTTGCTGAACAGCACCTGAATCGGATGGGACAGCGGCCCTGCGCTAAGCCGCGACCGTTAGCACCCTCCGGTCATCTGAAAGCATGGCGCCAGGATACCGACACAGGGCTTCCGCAGTCTCCTCGGATAGATACCTGTCCTCCTCGTTGCGTCCCGGATTAAGTTCGAACCTCATTCGGCCCTCTGGCGCAAGCTGTGAGCGACAATCGTCGAGGAAGTATGCCCACTCGTCAGCGCTCCACGGCTCCTTTCTGCCAGTCCAGTTGAACCACACCTGGTGCCCCGTGATGACGTCAAACCGCCTATCGAAATTGGGGAGCGGGTTGTAGGCTCTGATGACGTGGTCAACGCGGGGTACATTCAGCAGCGCAAGCGTGTCATCGAACATTTCGTAATCAGGCATATCGAGCCCCAGCACATCATGGCCCATGTGCCTTGCGATGGCGAGAAAGTAGCCGCTGCCGCAGCCGAGATCCAGTATTCGCGACGGTGCGGCCTTATGCAGTCCTACGGTTGTCGCCTGCCGAGCCGCTCGCCCCATGTGGCGCTCGATGTCCAGGTATTTCGTGTAGTCCCAACCGTCCACAGCGACGTTGTCATACTTTTCCCGCAGAGCCTGTAATCCATCCTCGGATATTTGCGCCATCACGTCACGCACAAGCTTACACTCGAGACGGTAACGCCTCGAACCCAAATAGCGCATTGCATTGCGCAGCTTGTCAGAGCTTCCCATCAGTAAGATCCGTCTGTAGGTTGATTTTGAGTAGGCGCATACCCGCTGTGCACCGGCGGCGCCATGACGATGTGTTCGAGCCGCACTCGGTCTCGCAAAGAAGGTGCCAATCTCCGAAGAAGGGACACCAATTGCGACATGCCAGGCCAAACGTCAGAGGATTACAAGAGGGGGCGGACTGTACCCGCCCCGAGCTTGTAAGCGAGCCGGTGTTACTGCGCGAGCGGCAGGTCGTCCGGCGGCGGGTTGAACCCGATCAGGACACCGCTGATATTGCCTGCGCCGGTGAGCGCGGTTGCGGCGGAAGCACTGCCGCCGTCGGTGAGATCGGCCGCGGTGTACTTGACCACCGCATCGTTGACGCTATCTGCAATCCACAGATCGCCGGCGTTGTCGAAGGCGAGCCCAGTGGGATCGACCGCCGTCGTGCCGTTGGCGAGAAAGACGTTAACATCAAGCGGCGACCCGGCATCGCCGGTGGCGGGGTCGATCGTGTACCGCACCACCTGATCACTATTCCTGCTCGACACCCAGAGATTACCGTCCGCGTCGACAGCGGGGCTGCGGGGAGCAGCCAAGTTACCTGTTCCTTTCGCGGTGACAGTTTGATCGGCGGGTACGGTTCCATCCACGAGGCTCGCCGCGTCGAATCGCACCAAAGTGTTACCGCGGTTGTTCGCCACCCACAAATTGCCATCGTCATCGAAGGCATGGCCATAATTCCCATTTAAATCGGGGCTGTCGATCGTGATGTCAGGCGAGGGGGCTGAGGTGCCGGCCGCAACCGCTGCAGCCAACGTTGCTGCAGAGTACTGCACCAAGGTGTTGGCACCCGCACCGGTGTCACTGAAGTTCCCTACCCACAGGTTACCATCGCCGTCGAAGGCGAGCCCCACTGGTACATTCAGCGACCCTTGGGAATCCGCATTGATCGTGGCGTCCGGTGGCCCGCTGCCAGGGGCGCCGAGCTGGTCTACTGAGTAGAACAGCAAGGCGTCGGCGCCGCCGTCCGCAACCCACATATTGCCACTGGCATCGAAGGCGACATTAAAGGGGGTAGTACCGGCGCCCGTGATCGTCACACTTCCACCGTCGGTATCACCGGCGGCAGCCGACAATTCAGTTTCATCATATCCATGGAGAGTCGTTGCCACCGGTACCCACAGCCGGCCAGCCAGGCCAGTGGCGTACGTCGCAGTGGCGTTCGTGGTTTCATCGGCCGTGATGGTTACAGTGGCGGGCGCCGCGCTGCCGGCCAACAGACTGTCGACGATAGCGCCATCCTCACGGATGCCATTGACGACGAGGGTGTAGGTGCCCTTGGTCAGGGTGTTGGCGCCTTCTTCCAGCGGGATCTGGGCGCCCTGGGCATTTTGCGCAACGACGTCGCCGTCACCATCTACGCCATTGACCGTCAGGTTAAGCGTGCCCGTGGTGCCGGGGGTAGGGCCTGGACCGCCGCCATCGTCGTCATCGCCGTCGCCGCCGCAGGCGCTCAATAGCGCCGCCACGGCGAAAGGCAGCAGAATTTTTCCAGTGATAGATTTTTGCATGAATTTTCTCCGCTATGGTTCAAGCCCCTCATAGGCCTGGAGTAGACATGCCTCCGGTTGCCGGCCCGCTACGGTAGCGCCTCGCGCCACGGCTTGGCACCGTTTAAGATGCCAGGGTCGATAAAGCAGTGGGTTGCTGTTCGGTGCTGATCTATTTTTATAAACGGTGTGATGATGCCTCGCCGTCCCTGTGTTCTTTTCGCCCCGATTCCTTTCTTCTTTATAACAACCCGTCTTTTTATGCTGCGGGATGTTAGTCAAAACGACTTTGCGGCGCAATCCGAATGCTCGCGTATTTGCCCAGCCGGTCGGCTGGAAGCTGCGGCTCGTCGGCCTCTTCGCGGCGCCCCATTGCCGAGCAACATGTGTTCCCGGCACGAAGAACGGGGCACGGTACGCAGCTTACGCGAGCAGCAATATTCGTGGGTCGTCAGTCGCTTGACGACACGTGGTCGCGAACGGATGCGCGATCGATGAAGCTATACTCGCGATCGATAATGCAAGCGGTGTCTACTTGCGCTGGCCCGCGTCGAAGGCGGCCTGCTGCTCGGGTGAGGCCTCCTTCTGATACTTCTCCTTCCACTCGGAATAAGGCATGCCGTACACGATCTCGCGCGCCTGCTCGTAGTCGATCTCGATTCCCTTCTCTTCCGCCGCCGCCCGGTACCACTTGGAAAGGCAATTGCGGCAGAAATCCGCCAGGTTCATCAGATCGATGTTCTGAACCTCGGGATGCGCGCGCAGATGCTCAATCAGCCTGCGGTAGACCGCGGCCTCGATCTCGGTTCGATCCCGCGCGCTCAGCTTCACATCTGTCTGCATGTCAGCCTCCAACATCGATTGCTGGTTGCATTATAGGTTTTGTGGACTTGAGCATGCCACGTATAATCCGCGACCTTCGATTTTCAATACGGCCAAGAATACGAGCATGACACCCGATCCGCACCACATCGTCATCGTAGGCGGCGGCGCCGGCGGACTGGAGCTGGCGACCAAGCTCGGCGACAAGTTCGGCAAGCGGAACAAGGCCGCGATCACGCTGATCGATATCGCCCCCACCCATCTTTGGAAGCCCCTGCTGCACGAGGTTGCCGCGGGCACGTTGGATTCCAATGTGGACGAGCTGAATTACCTCTCGCACGCGCGCACGCACCACTTCCGATTCCGGCTGGGCACGGTCGATGGCTTGAATAGGAAGCGGCGGGAGCTGTACATGGCCGCCATCCTGGATGAACAGGCCAATGAAATAGTGCCTCGGCGCACGCTCAGGTATGATACCCTGATCTTCGCGGTGGGTAGCATAACCAATGACTTCGGTATCCCAGGCGTGCGCGAGCATTGCCTGTTCCTCGATACTCGTGAGCAGGCCGACAGGTTCCATCGCAAACTGCTCAACCGCTACTTCAACATCAGCTGTCGCCAAGACAGTTCGGGCGGATCCCAGATGAACATCGCGATCGCCGGCGCAGGCGCTACCGGCGTGGAATTGGCCGCCGAGTTGCGCCGGGCGTTGAAGATCATGGGGACTCATGGCCTCGAGCGGCCGCCGGCCGATGACGAGATCAAGTTTACGCTGATCGAAGCCGCCGATCGGGTGTTGCCGGCGCTGCCGCCGAAGATCTCGAATAACGTGGCCGAGGTACTCGATAGGATTGGTGTGCAGGTGCTGGTCAACGAGTGCATCGCGCAAGCCGATGCAGGTGGATTTCGCATGGAAAGCGGACGCTACGTGCCTGCGGAGGTGAAGGTCTGGGCGGCCGGTATCAAGGCGCCTGAATTCCTCAATCGGTTGGACGGCCTGGAAACCAATCGCATCAACCAGCTGGTCGTGCGCCCGACACTACAGACCACCCGCGACGACGCTATCTTCGCGTTTGGAGATTGCGCCAGCTGCCCACGGGAAGGTACCAACGAGACCGTGCCGCCTCGGGCGCAGGCCGCGCACCAGCAGGCCTCCATACTGGTGACCTCCATGCGGCGCCGCCTGGCCGGGCAGCCATTGCCGGAGTATATTTACAAGGATTACGGTTCACTGGTAAACCTGAGCCGGTTCGGCACCGTTGGCAGTCTGATGGGTAATCTCATGGGCCGGCAGGCCGGCACCATTATGATCGAGGGCTGGCTCGCGCGCATGGCCTACCTAATGCTGTACAAGATGCACTTGTGGGCGCTGCACGGACCCGGCTGGGTGGTGCTGTCAACGCTGGGCAATTGGCTTACCCGCTCGGGCAAGCCGCAGTTGAAGCTGCATTAGGGCGTTAGATCATGGAAGCGCAAAGTCGTTGGCAGGCTTGAGAAAGCCGGCGAACGTATACTTGTCCACCATCCTAATGAAGCTTGACCCCACAAAGGCGAGGAGCAGGAATCCGGGAGGCATTTAGATTACATGCCTTCTAGTTCTTG
>JAPSGG010000220.1 GCA_031177845.1 Chromatiales bacterium | reverse complement strand
CAATGGGCGTCAAAGTGCGCCGCGTCGCTCGCGGCGCATTCCTTATAGTTCATCGTTAGAACCCACGCCCACCGCGCGTGGAGAATTGTGCGGTAGCAGAGTTCTTGGTTCTTAAAGGTTCTTAGCGCCGGGGCATTGCTCTCGCCGTAGCGATCGGATTTAGCTTTATGTCCATCCGCCGATGCCAGTGCTCTTGCCGCCGGCCGCGTTTGCTCTGTCGCGAAGCCGCGCCGCCAATTCTCCCCACAGCCAAATTGCCTTGTGCCTTGCTACCCATCAGACATAAACGAATGCCGTCGGATCGAACCGCATCGTAAGATGCAGGAAGGGCCCTGGAGACCCTATCCGAGTCTAACCCACTTCGCGCCGGGACCCTCAGAGTCCCGCCCCAGGGCCGGATTGTCCCCGCTCCCACGTCAGCACGGCTGTCGGAGGAGTGGCGTGCGTAGCCTTGAGGATTATAGATTCCCAGTTGCACACCGGGGGCGCTTTCTCTTCATCCAAAACCCGCAAGCAAGCACAGGCGATGCGGTCTCGGCCGCTGTTGGAAACCCTTGTCCGGCCTTTGAGGAGCTCCCGACCTGTGGCGCCGAGTTCCATGCCTCAGGTATTTGTGCTAAACATGCCGCGGCTAAGCGGCGGGAAGGTCTATTCGTCCAGACAGCCGCCCCATGATCTGGGACTTAATGAAGATTTAATGCAAAGGCGAGCAACTGATTGATCTGCGCAAATGTTGCATAACTACTTAATTTATATGGTCGGGGCGAGAGGATTTGAACCTCCGACCACCGCAACCCCATTGCGGTGCGCTACCAGGCTGCGCTACGCCCCGAGAGAGGCACTAGAATAGCCGCTGAACGGCAAAATGCAAACGCCGGTCGGGGCATAGAATGGCCGCTACCGGCTTAACAGCTCCAGCAGTTCTTCCAGCTCCACCCGCATCTGATGAACGATCTGCTTGCTTTGCGCGCTGTCATCCTTGGCTGCGGTGCCGGTGAGTTTCTGGCGAGCCCCGCCGATGGTATATCCCTGTTCGTACAAGAGACTGCGGATCTGGCGGATCAGCATGACGTCGTGGCGCTGATAGTACCGGCGGTTGCCGCGGCGCTTGACGGGCTTGAGCGAGGGAAATTCCTGTTCCCAGTACCGTAGCACATGCGGCTTCACATTGCACAGTTCACTGACCTCGCCGATCGTGAAGTAACGCTTACCTGGTATTGCGGCAAGCGTAATATTTTCAGTCGCTTCCAGCATAGGCTTCGACTTTTGCTTTAAGTTTCTGACCCGGCCGGAAAGTCACCACGCGCCGCGCGGTAATTGGAATCTCCTCCCCGGTCTTTGGGTTTCTCCCCGGACGCTGGTTCTTGTCCCGTAGGACAAAATTTCCAAATCCCGATAATTTAATGGATTCGCCCCGCTCCAGCGCGTCGCGCAATTCTTCAAAAAAAACTTCAACCAGTTCCTTGGCCTCCCGTTTGTTCAGCCCTAGCTCCTCGAAGAGCTTTTCGGCCATATCGGCTTTTGTAAGCGCCATATTACTCTCTCAATGATCCCCCAAGCGTTTGCCTTAATTTGGCTACTATCTGAGATAGGATAGTAGTCACCTCCTCATCGTGAAGAGTGCGCGTTAAGTCTTGTAAAATCAAGCCCAAAGCCAGGCTTTTTCTACCTTCGGGTACGCCCTCGCCCCTGTATATATCAAAAATATCAAGGTCCCGCAGGCGGTCGTCGCCCACCGAGAGAATACACTCCTTCACCTGCGCGGCCGTAATCGAATCATCCACGACCACCGCGATGTCTCGCCGAATGGCCGGAAACTTCGATACCTCTTGGAAACGGGATACGGGACCGCAATCAAGCGCTCCTAGTTTTAGTTCGAAGACGAAAACCCGTCGATTCAGGCCCATCGATTGCTCGACCTGAGGATGCAGCGCTCCCAACCGCCCGATCAGTTGACCGTTATGCATGATCCGTGCGCATTGACCAGGATGCAGCGCAGGATAAGACTCAGCTTCGAACCGAAGGTGTTTGGACGCGAAGGCCAGGCCGAGTAGTGCTTCTACATCGCCTTTGATGTCGTAGAAATCGACCTCCCTGGGCACTGCGCCCCATTGCTCGGGCAGTGCGTCTCCGGTTGAGACCGCAGCCAGCATCGGCATCTGCTGTAACCCATGCTCGCCGTCCACAAACTGCAGTCCCGTCTCGAACAATCGGATGCGGGTTTGCTGTCGATTGAGGTTATATTGGACGGCTTTGATCAGGCCCGGCCAAAGGCTGCTGCGCATCACGGCAAGGTCAGCGGAAATCGGATTGGTGACGCGCCGCGGGCGCAGCTCGGGGTTGAACAGGTAATGCGTATCCTCATCGATGAAGCTGTACGTAACCGCCTCGTAATAGCCGCGGTCGACCAGCAGCGCCCGCAGACGCTTGAGCGGCACCTTCGCTTCCGGTTGCTGCCGCATCACCGGACAGTGGCTGCGTGTGGATGCGGGAAGACGGTCATAGCCATAGATGCGGCCTACCTCTTCGATCAGATCGGCCTCGATGCCGAGATCGAAACGGAATGTGGGTGGAGTGACTGCTAGTCCAGCACTCCGCTGCTCTGCCCTGCACCCCAACGACGTCAACGTCCGGACGATGTAATCGGGCGGTATCGCGGCTCCGAGCAGCCGTTTGACCCATGCGTATCGCAACGCGATGGCGGGCCTCGGTGGCATGTGTTCGGAGTGTAAGATGTCGATCACCGGCCCCGGCTGTCCGCCAACGATTTCCAGCAGCAATCCGGTGGCGCGTTCGACTGCCTGCGCCTGCAGGTTCGGATCCACGCCGCGCTCAAAGCGGTGCGAGGACTCGGTACTGAGGCCGTAGGCGCGCGCCTTGCCGGTGATGGTTCGTGGCGTAAAAAACGCACTTTCGAGAAAGATATCGCGCGTAGATGCACCCACGGCACTATCCTGCCCGCCCATGATCCCGGCCAGCGCCAGAACACGCGCATGATCCGCGATCACCAACGTGCCGGCATTCAAGGCCACGCGCTGTCCATCGAGGAGTGTGATCGGCTCATCTTCCCTGGCGTGGCGCACCCGAATTCCGCCGCGTAGCTGACCTAGATCGAACGCGTGCATGGGCTGGCCCAACTCCAACATCACGTAGTTCGTCACGTCCACCACCGGATTGATGCTGCGAAGTCCAGCGCGCCGCAGTCGTTCCTGCAGCCACAGTGGTGTTGCTACATTAGGCATGATGGATCGGATCACTCGGCCGACGTAACGCGGACAGTCGTACTGACGTTCGATCGAAACGGGAAGCGTGTCGTCAGCCACCGCTTTTATCGACGTGATTGTGGGGGCACGCAGGGGAGTTTCCGTGAGCGTTGCAACCTCGCGTGCAATCCCGGCAATGCTCAAACAGTCGGCTCGGTTAGGCGTGAGGTCGACGTCCACGACGGTATCGTCGAGCCGCAAGTAGTCGCGCAAGGATCGTCCGATGGGGGCATCGGCCGGCAGCGCCATCAGTCCGGTTGAGGTCTCGGCCAGGCCCAAGTCGCGCGCCGAGCACAGCATTCCTAATGATTCGACGCCTCGCATGGTGGTCTTCTTGATCTCGGCACCATCTGGCAGTCGCGCTCCGATCCGTGCGAACGGCGCCAACATCTGCGGCTCTACGTTGGATGCGCCGCATACGACCTGCAATGACCGTTCTATGCCATCGTCGACGCGGCAGATGGTTAAGTGATCGGATTCCGGGTGAGGCGCGACATCTAGCACGTGAGCCACCACGACCTCGCTAAAGGGCGGCGCCGCCGGAGTGAGGTTGTCAACCTCAAGCCCCGCCATCGTCAAGCGGTTCGCCAGCGCCTGGGTCGACATCGGCGGATCCACCCATTGTCTCAGCCATGCCTCGCTGAATTTCATCGTTGATGCAGACCCCTACGTGAACTGCTTCAGGAACCGCAAATCGTTATCGAAAAACAGCCGTAAGTCGTTGACGCCGTAGCGTAGCATCGCAAGGCGCTCTACGCCGAGTCCGAAGGCATAGCCGGTGTAGCGCTCGGCATCGACACCCACGTGCGCGAAAACCTCAGGGTGCACCATCCCGCAACCCATGACCTCAAGCCAGCCGGAGTGACCGCAGACCCGACAGCCTTCGCCGCCGCAGATCACGCACTGAATATCGACCTCTGCGGAAGGTTCGGTAAACGGAAAATAAGAGGGCCGGAAGCGGATCTTTAAGTCTTCCTGCTCGAAAAAGACCTTGAGGAACT
>JAPSGG010000219.1 GCA_031177845.1 Chromatiales bacterium | reverse complement strand
CAACCCATGGCGCGGTTCTTGGGATTCGCGGTCGCCGGCGTAGCGCCCGAGGTGATGGGTGTAGGACCGATCGAGGCGATTCCGACGGCGTTGAAGTTGACCGGCCTCAAACAGGATGCGCTGGACTGGATCGAGTTGAACGAGGCCTTTGCGGCGCAGACTCTGGCTGTTATCGATGCACTGCATCTGGATCGCGCCAAGGTCAACCCACTGGGTGGGGCCATTGCGCTCGGTCATCCACTAGGCGCCACCGGGGCGATCCGCACTGCCACCCAGATCCACGCCCTTAAGCGCCATCGATTAAAGTACGGGATGGTCACCATGTGCGTCGGAACCGGTATGGGCGCCGCGGGGGTATTCGAAGCCATCGCGTGAGATGCAAAGCACGGGGGACAGTCGACTTTCGATAGCAGGTGAGATAATCCCCGCCAGCCGCGACGGGCCATCCGCCCTTTTATTAAGGGGACGGTGAGCGCAGCGAGCTGGGGATTTTTGACAGGCTCCAGGTTACACGGCAGGAAGGATATATGGAAAAGGTCTGGCTAAAGAGCTATCCACCCGGCATGGCTGCGGAGATTGATCCGCACGAGTTCTCTTCGCTGCCGGATTTGCTAGAGATCAGCTGTCGGCGGTTTCGAAGTCGGCCCGCCTACAGCAACATGGGCGCGACCTTGCGCTATGCCGATGTCGATCAACTGAGCCTCAACTTCGCAGCCTGGCTGCAGCAAGGATTAGGTCTTCAGAAGGGTGACCGAGTGGCCGTGATGCTGCCGAATCTGCTACAGCATCCGGTCGCGACGTTAGGTGCCTTGCGCGCCGGGCTCATCGTGGTCAACGTAAATCCACTCTATACCCCGCGCGAGTTGCAGCATCAGTTGGCGGACTCCGGCGCGCAAGCGATCGTCATCCTGGAGAACTTCGCGCATGTGCTGGCTCAGGTGCTGGCGAATACGAAGGTCAGAAAGGTGATCATCACCCGAATGGGCGATCTGCTCCCTTTCCCTAAATCGACGCTGATCAATATGATCGTCAAACACGTCAAGCGCCTCGTGCCTTCGTATGCGATTGCGGATGCAGTCGAATTCACGCGAGCGCTCCAGCTGGGTGCCGGGCTTACGCTGCAAAGGCCGGCACTAGGCCACGATGACATTGCCTTCCTGCAGTACACCGGCGGCACGACAGGCGTGGCCAAGGGCGCGATGCTGAGCCATGGCAATATGGTCGCCAATACGCTGCAGGCCGAGGCCTGGTTTGAGGGCGTGCTGAAGGAGGGGGAAGAGGTCGTCATCACCGCATTGCCGCTTTATCACATCTTCGCGCTGACCGCGAACAGCCTGTTATTCATCAAGATAGGCGGTCTGAACCACCTGATCACCAACCCGCGCGACATGCCGGGCTTCATCAAGGAATTGAGCAGGGTCCGGTTTACCTTCATCACTGGCGTCAACACGCTGTACAACGGCCTGCTCAACACGCCCGGGTTCGAACGACTCGATCTCTCCAGCCTCAAGCTGGCCATCGGCGGTGGCATGGCGGTGCAGTCTGCGGTGGCGGAGCGGTGGCATAGGGCCACCGGCGTGGTGCTGCTAGAAGGTTACGGCCTCACCGAGACCGCGCCGGTGGTCTGCATCAACCCTGTGGATATGAAACAATTCAGCGGCTGCATCGGATTGCCGGTGGCGGCCACCGAGGTCTCGATCCGGGATGACGCGGGCAACGAACTGCCGTTCGGAGAGCCGGGTGAACTGTGCGTGCGCGGACCGCAGGTGATGAAGGCTTACTGGAACCAGCCCGAAGAGACCCGCCGTGTGCTAAGCGAGGACGGGTGGCTTCGCACTGGCGATATCGCCACCATCGATGAGCGCGGGTTCGTGCGCATCGTGGATCGCAAGAAAGATATGATCCTGGTGTCAGGCTTCAATGTTTATCCCAACGAGATCGAGGCGGTGGTGGCCGCGCACCCCGGCGTGCTGGAGGTGGGTGCGATCGGCGTGCTAGATGGGGCCTGCGGTGAGGCGGTCAAGATCTGCGTCGTCAGGAAGGATCCGGGGCTTACGGCTGAGGCCTTGCGCGCCTATTGCAAGCAGCAGTTAGCCGCATACAAGGTGCCGAAACATATCGAATTTCGCGATGAGTTGCCCAAATCGACCGTGGGCAAGATTCTGCGCCGCGCGCTGCGCGAGCAAGTGGCTCCCGCGGCTCCACCTGCGGCCCCTGCGACCTTGACAGTGGCTCGGTAGGCGCATGCGGACTGGGATAGAGGCTCTAGCTGCTGAACGAACACTCGGAAACTCAGTCCGATGGAGATATACACATGGAGGCCAAGGTTATGATGATTCCCACTAGGTTAAGCATCAATCTTGCTGTGAGTGTTGCGCTGACCGCGGGATTTCTACTGCCCGGGCAGGCCGCGGCAGTCGAAGTGTACAAGTGGATGGACGAGCAGGGCATCGTGCACTACAGCGGATCTCCGCCGCCGGAGGCGGTCACCGAGTTCGCGACCCTGGAGTTCCCCAACGAATATGACGCCCCTTCCGAGTCCGAGAACCATCACCTCGCGATGCTCCAAGTAGCGAAGGAGTTGGAGAAAAGCCGGCTGGCCCGTGAAAAGATACGGGCAGAGCAGGAGGCGCTTGAGCGCCAGCGGTCGCAGCGGATCATGGCGATTCCGCCGGCCTATGAGGACGGAGCCTATTATCCGCTGTATCCGTATGCGACGGGCTTTTTCCACCGTCCCTTTTTCCCACACTTCAAGTTCTTTCCACACGATCCACGTCTCGGACTGATCAATCGGGGGATCTTTGTGCCTGACGTGAAGTTTCGTCCTTTCCAAGGCTTCGACCCGGCCGCGCGCGCGCGAACCATAGGGGGCGAAGCCTTCGCGCGCTAAATCGACCGAATACGCGCAAGATAGCACCCTGCACTCGATGCGGGGCGTTGCGGTACTCGTGGCGCAGTGAAATCGTGATGATCGATGGGCCGGGGCGCTGGCGCACGTACGCGTTCGCGTCCCACGCCTGAAGTTCATGTGCACAGAGCCAGTACAGCCTGTTCGCCAGACCATCAGCGGATGGGCCGAACCGGCAGACAAATCATCCTTTGCGCGTCGTCTTGGGGTTATCCTTTGCTTTGCACGCTTTCCTGAACCTCGCGAGCCATCTGCAGATGCTCTTCAAGCGTCGGCAAAGTGTCTTCCGCAAACGCCGTCAGTTTCTCGTTTTGTCCCTACTTTATCTGCTGTTTGAACAGCGAGATCATTTCCTTATGTCCCTTGATCTGTTCACTTACATATCGTTGGTCGAACTTTGCGCCAGAGAGCCCAGATAGTTGAGACAGCAATTGCTGGTGCTCCTTATCCGTCGCCTTTGGCGGCTGTACGCCTAGCTCACTGGCGACCTCCATAAGTTGCTCATTAGCCGCCTTGTGGTCTTTGACAACGTGCTGCGCGAACTCCTGAACTTCTCCACTTTGCGCCTGCTCTGTGGCCACCTGACCCATCTTCACTTCCGCTATGCCTCCCTGTGCCGCTGTGGTAATGAATTCCTTGTCCTGAGCGCTTAGCTTGGCAGCCTGCGAAATGGCGGCGCCTGTTAGTATGAATGTTCCGACCATCAGCGCCATGGCTGCGGTCTTCAAGTTCATTGCGGTCTGCATTTTCGATACCTCGTGAAACTGTGGATTGCCTCATCAAAGACCCTCAAACTCGCGATCTTTGCCCCATGCGGAATTTTGGGCAAGATACAGACCAATAGGCGGGGACAGTTGCGTCGCCCACACTATCGCGATACATCGAGGAATTCTCAGAAGCAAGCTGCCGGCGCGATGAGTGCGGCCTTAAACGGATTGACGATTTTACCGGCTTGAGGCGGTGAGCGCGTAAAGATTTCCAGCGCCCTCTTCTGGGCTAGAGAAGCATGACTGCTTCACCAAAACGCGCTGCTTGCGCCTGCGCCCCCATCAACCTACCTTATCCGCTCCATTTGCTCAGGAGCTTCAATCCTTGGCCGAGCCGAACAAGCGGGATTCTGTCAGCGCAATAGCGTCCAGAGCGCACGACGATCCGCGTAACCACGAATACGAAGGACGCCTGGCGCTGCTGTGTCTAGGCGCGCTGGGCGTCGTCTTCGGCGACATCGGCACGAGTCCCCTCTACGCGCTGCGCGAGGCATTTCACGGCCATGACGCCATAGTGCCCACGCCACTGAATGTGCTGGGCGTGTTGTCGCTGATCCTGTGGGCCCTAATCGTCGTGATCTCGATCAAGTAC
>JAPSGG010000023.1 GCA_031177845.1 Chromatiales bacterium | reverse complement strand
GCTATTCCTGGGCCAGAACCTTCATCCATTGCCTAGAGATATTTTCCCAAGAGTACTGCTCAATCGCACTCAAGTTGCGATCGGGCGGCGCGCGTCTCGTCGCACTTTCGGATACAATTTGTTTTAGCTGGATCCGCCAATCGCCATTGATGTCGATCACGTATCCACTCCCGGTCTCCCTGACTATATCGGCCACGGCCGAAGGATCCGGTACGATTGCCAGTATAGGCCTGCCCGCCAGCAGGTAGTGAGGCAACTTGATGCTCATCACAGCCCTACTATTTGGGAGATTAGATAGCATGAGCATCAAGAAATCGTATCTCACGAGCGCCGTCAAACTCTCCTTGTGGCTTACCGGCCTATGCAAGACCACCCCGTTTCTGCGCATCTTCTCCAATACACGGTTTTCCACCCGAGGTATGCCGCCATGCACGTGCAGCTCGAGACTTAGGCCGGAGTTTCTGAGCTCACCGATTACGTCGCTCACCATATCGCCCGGCACTCGCGGCGGTTTGTAAAAAGTGCCGAGAAATCCGATGCGAATTGGTTTACGACCATTATCAGGTGATTCTGTATGCCTATCTCCTAACGTTGAATCCGCTAGATCACTGGCACAATAGTGATGCGGAATTGAAGTAATTCGCTCACCTGGAATACCGTAGTGCTCCTCCAGCACTGCCTTTGCATACCCATTAGTTGTGATGTTCAGGTCGGCAGTATCCAGCATGCGATGTTCGAGCTTCAACAGCCGACTACGATAGATCCGAGGTACTCGCTCGAAATAGTTCTCGTCATAACTCCATAGATCCTGCCAATCCAATATCCAGCGTATTTGCGTTAGCTGCTTTTTGAGAAGTAATCCAATGAGCGCTACGTCATGCGGCGGTACGCAGGTCAGCAGCACGACCTTTTTCCCCTGCTCTATATCCGCCCTAATGTGCTTCCTAAGCGCCCTTTCAACTGGTTTTACATACAGTATCTTTTGGGAAGGGAAAAACAGCAGATGGTCAACCATCCGCTTCAATGTCCGTAACTTCAATGGACGCAGAATGTTGGTTGGGTTAGGCAATGCTTTTACTACAAGGTTGTGCCTGTCGGCCGGATCAGCCTCCGGAGTCACAAGTACGACCCGACACCCTGGTGCTGACAATTGCAAGAGTTTGTCAATTCGATCGTTGACCGGCGCGCGGCCCGCAATTATGTAGATGACTCGTTCGAATCGCTCGCGCGCAACCACGCTGTCGTTCTTGAGCAGAGATCGGCCATCAGGTTTATTGAACATGTCTATGAATAAGCCTGCGAATTGGGAGCTTTACCATTGCATGCCAGCTCAGGGAAAGCCGATCAGTCCAGCCTAAAAGCGCTATGCCTCTTTGAACGTAAGCTTCGAGGTCCTTGTCTTTGATCTGCAATCCTTCGCTCTTCTGGCGCGCGATGCGGACAATCATATCCCGTATCCTTTGGAGCAATCGTTTTCTCAGCTCGGCATCCTTGCCATCCAGCAGAGCCACGTGTTTTTCGAACAACTGCAACCGACTATAATCGGCGCGAAGCTGATTGCTCCAAAGCGCGCTGTGGCCGCGGCGATAGTAGGAAACGACATCTCGTACGTACACAATTGCGCCCAAACTGGCAAGCCTTGCAAAAAAATCTGCATCAGAACACGCGTAGGTAAACTGCTCATCAAACCAGCCGACGCGTTCGCCGTCCGATTTGCGGAATAGGGTGGTATGCGGAACACCCGGCACCTTGGGCCACAGCACGGCAGCGCGCCCATCTTCAATCAGCTTCGGCCCCTCTTTATCATCAAGATGACCGGGCATCCATCGATCGCCAGTGAGTCTGCCATCTGGATCGATGAAGGCGTAGTCTCCCACCGCAAAGATCGCAGAAGGATATTCGCACAGTGCAGCATACAGCTTGAGAATCCGCTCAGGAGGCATCAAATCGTCATCGTCCTGGAAAGCGATGAGTTCACCAGTAGCCAATTTACACGCGGCTGTACGCGTGGCCGCTATGCCACGATTCTCCTGCCAATAGTATCGAACTCGGTCGCCGTAACTTGCCATCAACTCATCGGTGCCATCCGTCGAGCCATCATCTAGGACGACGATCTCCACAGGTCGGTATTTCTGTGCAAAGATCGACTCCATCGTCTGCTCCAGGTAGCTCCTCCTATTGTGGCAGCAGACAACTATCGAAACCAAAGGATTCTTCATGTGAATGCGCTCATAGCTATCGTCCCTGCCGATCCTAGGGTTCAGCTGAAAGCGAGGCGCTTGTCAGCGTCGCCAGCATCTATCATAGAAGCTAGTCTTTTTAGCTTCCGCAATTCTGGGCTTTTCCCATTGGGTTTTCCGAGGCGTTTGGCACAAGCATGCTGAGGCAGATTCGCGGTTGTCTGCCATTCGCACAGCGAGTAATTCTCGATTACCACAGCATTTCCTATAGCCTCAGGGGCCGCTGTAATCGTCAACCGTTGCAAGTCATTGAGAATGCATAAAGGATAAGGCTAAACCGCTCACCCTCTCGCGACACGTCCAGCATGGAATCATTCGACGCCGTTCCATAATCTATACCTTTATCATCTCTAAGCCCTTGTTGTACAAGACCGCGATCATTGCAGCGAACAGGCTGAACCGATTCAGCGGCTGGCCTAATTCCGCCAGTGCTTTTCCGTGATACTGTCCGAAGGCCTTTCTTTTTGCGCGTGCATCCTTGTCCAAAAGGACCAGCAGATAGTTCTGCGCCAGAAATCGGTAATAGACCCTGCGCGCCCGTTTGTATTGCCGTGCATATTCCTCTTCGTTCAAGAAATAGGGTCCATAACGAATTAGGTGGAGAAAATGCGAGGCCTTTTGAGTGTTCAATCTCCTGGAAAATGAGCTAACTGAGTCATTGTGTCTGCGCGTGTAAGTCAATACCTGATGCACGAAACCGAAATCGACGTTTCGCAACAGATCGAAACATACCTCACTATCCGCATGCAGGTTCTGTTCGTTGTAGAACTGCCTGCGGCCTCGAATGAGATCCGCACGGATCATCAGGGAAGTCGGAGACCCGAACATATCCGGGCCTCCTAGCAATCGTCTCCGACAGATCTCCCGACCGGATACGACGGTGCTCTTGTAGGGCATGCTATCCAGGTTCACGTAGTCTTCATCGATACGGTAGGCGCCGATGATGCCAACGGAGGGGTTCGCCTCGCCGACCTCGACCATCTGCTCAATGCAAGTGGGCAGCAGCAAGTCGTCAGCGTGTAGCACCTTGCAGTACTTGCTCTCAGGGCTAATCTGCCGCAAAGCATGATTCCAGTTTTCGAGCAAGTCTAGAGCATGTTCGTTAACGTGGACGCTGACCCGCTTGTCGCGATCCGCGTAGCTCTGAGCGATTTCCAGGGTCCGATCTGTGCTGCAATTGTTGACGATCACGTATTCCCAGTTCTGGTAGGTCTGGGCCAATACGCTGTCGATGCACTCGCGCAGATATTGCTCGCCATTCCGCACTGGCGTCACCACGCTGACGAAGGGTCCTCCACTGCTCATTGACATCGGCCTTCTTCCGCATCCATCAGTCGGCTTCAAGCACTTTAGATATCATCTACATGTGAGCTCGTCATCGATTGTCTGCGCGTGTTGATGACGCGGGCTGGTGCCCCAACCGCAATGGCGTTTTCTGGCAAGTCGCGAGTCACCACGGCACCCGCGCCTACCACAGCCCCCCTACCGATGCGCACGCCATCCAGCACAATGACGCCAAAACCCAGCCACACGTCATCTTCTAACACGATACCGCCCTTCGTTTGCAGAGGCTGGTCCTGTATGAGCCGCCCGGCGGCGGTGGCATGATTGTAAGGATAAAATGCGCAGTTGGGCCCGATTTGCACGTTCGCGCCGATCGTCAATGATCCCTTGTAAGCCGTCAACTGGCAGCGCGGCTGTACATGCGTATCCGCCCCGATGATCACGCGCCCCCCCATACCCACCTCGATGATGCTATCCTGATGGATAGATACGCGATCCCCGAAGGCCACCTCGCCGTCTCCGGCCTCATGAATCGTCACCCGTTCACCGACAAAGACATTCCTGCCGGTCGTTAAATGGGGACAGTGGATAGCGGCCGTGGGCGCGAAGTACCCTTGGGCATTCAGCTTGGCCAAATAACGGCGGCCTTTGTAGGGTGGCGAGAACGCGCCGGCAAGACGCGTAGCCGTGCGGCCTATCCAACTTAATCCGGCAATCCGCATCCAGAAAGCTGCCCATCGGCGCTTGGCCGACTTGGAGACATCTGTGCGGTTTATCACCTGAAGCATAATGTTCCTGTGTATTGCTTACTCGTCATCATCGAGTACCTCGAATAAAGCGGCTCGAAGCAGAGGCTCCGCTGGTGGCGGACGTGCGTATTTGGAGGGCCCTTGTCGTTCGAGGGCGGTACTTCCACAGTTAGAGGTCGATTTATTAAGACGCGGATCATGTTAAGATCGCAACAGGCTTAATAAAATTCGTGCTTGCTACCCGAGTGTGAGGATGCGGTGCGATCCGCTGAGTTAAGCGGGCTCTGTCCGGAAGCATCAGTAAATCTCAGGGGTTCGTGAACGTTAACACAGCCTGGACGCCCCGCTACTGGCACGATATAGCATGGAATGTTAAGAATATTGCCCGGCGAAGACCGCGGATCCGACAATAATTGGGCTTACGGTTAAGGCGATTGCACGCGTTCCCTCGTCTGTCAGGATCTTGTGCGCGGGACCGATGCTGTGCCAAGAACAACAACATTGATCAAGTACTTCATTCAAGAGACCGCGTTTTCGGAGGCGACTGTTCCCTCCGGCGCGAAATCGTACCATTCAACGGCTACGCATACCACGCGCGTTGACTAACTGAACAGATGGAACGATGCCCTGCACACCAGCAATGGCCAGGGATCAAGATACAAGATAAACGAGTGCAGCCTCGCACATAGGGGACCAATCGATGTCTACGACATCCATGTTGCTTTTAAACAACCGTAGTTCAACGATTAGCTACTGCTTTCGGCGGCGGTCTAGCAGGGACCGTTCCGCTCGGCTCCCCTGTGGCGGGATGCTACTGATCATACTGGCGGGCTGCGGAGGCGGTAGCGGCGGTAATGGCAATGACGATAACGGCGCGAACTCGAAACCGGTGCCGGTAGCACATTGCTCTACCACGCCTCAAGGAAACCAGCTCGCGGGTTTTCTAGAGGCCTTCGACAGAGACAACAGCTCCAGCGAGTTGACCTTCAGCCTCGATCCAAACGTTCCGCGAGTCACCGGCCCGATCCAAACCGCGAAGGGAATGGTGGAATTGCTGGATGTCACTACCGGGGAATTCCGCTACATTCCAAACAGTTCCGGACCGCGCGGTACGGACAGCTTCGAGTTTCGCGTGGACGATCCCGAGAGCTTTGCGATCGCCATCGAGACTATCATTGTCAATCCGGCGATCATGCCATTGGGCGATTCAATTACCGATGGCACCCTTGGCAAGGGCACGCCACCCGAGGAACAGCGAGTAGGCTATCGCAGGAAACTGTTCAAGGATCTTACCGCCAGTGGGTTCATGATCGATTTCGTTGGGAGCCGATCGAGCGGTGAAGCTGCCACTCCGCCCATCGATGATCCCGATCATGAGGGTCATCCCGGCGCTACTGCTGAAGATATTGCCGACAATATCCGATTGTACTTAAATCTAAACCCTGCCGATGTGGTGCTGCTGCACATTGGCACTAACAACATCAACACGGATGGCATCGATGCCGTTACACGCGCGGCGCAGGTAGGGCAAATTCTAGATGAGATCGATCAGTGGGAGCGCGATAACAACACACCGGTGACGGTATTCCTGGCCCAGATTATCGATCGGAGCAATCCAGACGCCGGATCGTTTCCCAATCCCCGTGTTGATGCCTTCAACACTGCGTTGGTGAATATGGTGGAAGGTCGATCTACTGATGACATCATTGTCGTCGATCAGCACAACGCGCTTAACTACGCCTGCGAGAATCCGGATAGCGCATCATGTGATATGACTAAACAGGAAGGCGGGTTTATACATCCCGATGAGGATGGCTATGAAAAGATGGCGACCACCTGGCTAGGGAGCATTGAGAGTTCCGGCAGGTTACCGAAGTGTAATTAAGTCGCTGTTCCGGACCAGAATAAGTCTGACAACAAGCTTTAGGGAGCTATCGGCTTTTTCTTTTACCGATTGTGCGGCCACGCACGGGCTCCCCGTGTCATAAGAGTAGTGTAGTGCGATGTCTACCGCGTAGCGCTGTCTGCCGCAGGAATGCTTCGGGAGAAGATGCTCGACAGGCGGCTTTGAAAGGGCTCAGAGCGCCAACACTCGGTGCTTTATCGAACCCTGCAATCGTCCTATCCGCCAACCTAGATCCCAGACCGAACGCCCTAGATCCTCACGGCTACGAATACGCCGCAGTTTGCGCGCACACTTTCGCCAAGCGTCCACGCTGGTGGCCAAGGTTAGTTGGGGCATGCCCAGGGCGCGGTAGCGCTTATAAAGGAGCACATTGTACTCGGCGTAATTTCGAGCCTGCCGATAGATATCGCGCAAGGAGTCACGATAGCGCACGTGCACGACCGCTTCGGGGACGAAGTGGAGCGTTACACCGGCAAGTTGGAGGCGCCAGCAGAAGTCGGTGTCGTGAAGAATGGGTAGGGACTCATCGAAGCCGCCCACAATCTGATGTAGCGCGCGTCTAACTCCAATGGCGCCGCCACCAGAATGCGGAAGATAAGGAGGGTACCGGTACTGACTAAGCCCGTCTTTCTGGATATTGGCGCGGCTCTGATGAATCCAAGGTACATTGAGCCTTTCAGTATCAAACCGCCCGGCGACAAATTCGTGTTTAGCAAGGGCGTCGCCCATCGCCGCTAGCCATCCTGCGCCCACGACGTCATCCGCGTCACAGAATACTAGCGATTCACCTACTGCTGCCCGAGCGCCTGTATTGAGGGCGTAGGGCTGTCCCTGCCGAGCAGATGCATCAACGATTCGCAGATTTGATAGCCATTTCTGGTATCGCTCGACAACAGCCACGGAGGCATCCGTAGACCGATTGTTTGCGACGATGATCTCCCAAGCCCCAGACCAATGCTGATCAGCAAGCGCGTCGAGCTGCTCTCCAATTGTCTTGGCGGCGTTGTAACACGGTATGACGACACTCAGTGTCACGTCCTTTCTAAACGTACTCTTATCCGGCTAGCCTTTGAGCTTGCCCACCCAGTCCTTGTCGGCTTCCTTGTACCAAGGCCGCAGTCGCGGGCGACCGCGCTTGAGTAGTTCAGGAACGGTAACAAAACGATATTGATCCTTTAATCGAGTCAAGAGCGCATCGACCGCTTGCAATGTGGGCCTTCGATCTCTGTACCTTTCTTCGATGAATTTGTAAAGCGCGTCGTGGAACAACACGATGCAGCCGGGCGCGACTTTGGGCAGTACGCGCTCGAGCAACTGATCGCGATCGTAATCAAGCCAGTCGCTTGCGCTTATGTTCCAAGCGATAACCTGATAACCCAACAACAGCACATCGAGCCGCGACGCGAGATTTTGATGGCCATGCGGGGGGCGAAACAGCTTAATCCCCTGAGGCGGGATGGCTCGGCCGCACCGACGGACCTGCGCACGGCGTTGAGCACCACTGAGCAATGGCATCGACGGATGATCCCAGGTGTGATTTCCGATCGTATGCCCGCTTCGCGCCATGCGTTCTATGAGTTTGGGCTGCCGCTCGGCGGCCTCTCCGACCACGAAGAATGTTGCGCGAGCGCTATGGCGCTCGAGGATGTCGAGCAGGCGCGGCGTATATTCCGGATGAGGCCCGTCATCGAAAGTCAGAGCGACGAGCGGTTCGCTCGTCACAACATGCGTAACAGTTCCCAGAAGTTTACGCCCAATCCTAGAAGACAGCAGGTTCATCTGTATCAACCATGGTGAGGGAAGAAACCGCCGGCGCGCTGACATCGAGATCAAGGTCTTCGTCGTACCGGTGCCCTAAGAACGGGCCCTGACCGCCCGCCGCAATGTTGTTGTTCTTGGCACAGCATCGGTCTCGCGCACAAGATCCTGGCAGACGAGGGAACGCGTGCGATTGCCTTAACGGTCGGCAGGATAGCATAAAGGCGTGGACTGCTTAGCGTCTAAGCTGACGCAGCGAATACTTCATGAAGGCTAAAGGCCGCTTGTTTCGGGGCCAGTATCCCGTTCTTATATAGTATGGTAGTCCTCTCAGATAGAGTTCGAAGCCGCGCCACAGGCCGCCGTGCTCAACGCAGCGTTCAACGGAATACTTAAGCATTCTTCCCAAAAGGATCGAGCGCTCATTGCGCCGCTCCCTGCCGCCTGGATAGATCCCACGCCGCTCGTTTGCCAGCATCAGGCGCGCGCCAGAATAGAGCGGTGTGATATCTCTACTTTGGCTGAAGGAGTGCTGCCGATATCCGTAAATGGCCGGTTCCGTCATATAGACAAAACCCTTGGCCGTACCGATGCGTAAAAGCAGGTCATGTCCCTCGGAACAGATGTTCTGTTCACTAAAACCACCGCCATCGCACAGGATATCCATCCGCATGGTGAACGCCATGAGGATTTTATATCTCGCGGAGGCGGACTGAAGATAGTCATCCCATGCTTGCGCCGCTAGCGGTCTATCGCTCAGGTGCGCAAGCTCGCTCTCGTCGCGAAACTTTCGAAAATTCGCCACAACCAGTGCAGGATTATCAAAGCGCTCAATAACCTCCTTATAAGTAGCAAGCGCCCAGGGGAGGAGCAGGTCGTCGCTATCGAGAAACACCGCATATCGCCCGCGTGCCTCGCGCAGACCAACATTGCGCGCCACGCCGGGCCCCCGTCGGTTGGGATTACGCACGATATGCAACCGGCTTGTGTGGGGCGCGAGCACCGCCTGAGTATCGTCCGTCGAAGCATCGTCGACCACAACGATCTCGTAGTCGGCCAATGTCTGGCGGTACACAGATTCAAGTGCGCGCTCAATCAGGTGGGCGCGGTTGTAAGTCGGGATTATGATACTAAAATAAATTGGAGGCATTTTATCTGGACCAGCTTATCTGTACACCTCGCTTTAAGTTTATTCCGGGTGATGCCTAGGGCCACACGCATACAAATAGGCATGGATTATGCCAACTTTTGCCATGAGCAATGCGGTGCTGAGGCACATCCAATCAGGGGATGCGCGAATCAAGTGGGCGAATCGCTCAAGCAGCGCCGCACCCGCTCCAAGAGCACGAATTCCGGCGCAAGCATCTCGCGAGCCAGCGCCAATTCGGTAGCCGAAGGTTTCACTTTGACAACCGAGCGACGCTCATGACTCCCTTTCAGCGGAAGATCAAGACGCCGCGCGAGGCGTTGCAGATCGCAACCAAATGTCTCCGTGAAGCAGACCGCGGAACACCCTAGGATACGCTCGGCGGCTTCTTCGACATCATAACTTTCAGAGAACATATAGAGCTGTCGCAGCACATGGGCGCGCGGTGTCCGTTCAAGAAAATCTGCGAACGAGCCACCGAGCCACATCATCTCCTTTTCCTCCAGGTATTTCACGAAAGGCTTCTCTTCAATACGTCCTCGGGGATCGTCCCGCACCCATAGAAGGTTTCTATAATGGGAAAGAAGGCGATCTACCGGGTTGCGGAGCACGGTGATACTCAAGGCTAGCTTCAATAGGGCTTTTCGGCTGCGCTTCTAGGGCGAGTCTGCGCGGGCCAGGATCTCCTGGAGCCTCCCTCGCCGGGAACGTCGCCCCCGAGCAGGCCGCACAGGCGCTGCAAGCGAGGCTCCAGGAGATCCTGGCCCGCGCCGACTCGCCCTAGAGCGCGTTATGAACTCTAGCTCGGAGGCGATCCATGCGCAGAAGCCGAATCGAAAATGTTGCCCAAGCGACGCCCCCGACAAAGAGTGGGTCCTTGTGGCGCCGTATCTGGCGCTCGTTCGGGAAGACGCACCCTAATGTGACCACGAGCTGCACCGAGGCTTCAACAGACTCGGGTAGGTAGTAAGAACTGGCTTTGCGTGGCGCTACATCCCACAAGACCCCCCACCCCCAGGGG
>JAPSGG010000403.1 GCA_031177845.1 Chromatiales bacterium | reverse complement strand
CGCAGTACGTGACGACAGAGGTCGTGTGGGGCGCCGCCTCCGCGCAGCGTCGACAAGCGGCGCTGGAGATCTGTAGGCCGATCGGCGAGGCGGTATTTCGCATCTTTGGCGATGCAGTAGACGCGGGGGATTTGGATCCGCGTGGCTTGAGCCTGGCGGAGTTGACGATCGGTCCTTGGACGCTATGCCTTGGCATGCATACCCTGGTTCACGCCGAGGGTATGTTGCAGCAATACGAGGTGCGGGATCCTTATCGTCTGCTGATGCGCAATGTGCATTGTCTGCTCAACGGCTATGGCTGGCGACCGCTATTCGATCCGGCTGACGACGCGGCACTAGATGCGCTTATCGATCGCATCTGCGGCGAAGCCTTTGATGACGTTTGTAACGAAGCCAGCTGACCGCTGATGCGCACGTACATCAATTAATCCCAGAGTCCCCATGACCTACCGCTCGATACTCCTGCCCATTGGTGCCGCGGTGTTGTTCGGCGGCCTGTTGTTCGTGAAGTCGTATGGCGACAAGCAGATGAACGCGATGTTTGACAACATGCCACAGCCGCCGGTCACGGTCTCGGCCGCGGAGGTCGAGCGCGCGCGCTGGCCGCAGGAGGTGCATGCCGTGGGCACGTTCGCCGCCGTCAATGGCACTGATCTTGCCACCGAGGTTGGCGGCATCGTCGAGGCCATCGGTTTCGAAAACGGCGCAAGCGTGAAGGCCGGTGAGGTAATCTTGAGGCTGGACACCGATATCGATATCGCGCAATTGAAGGCCCTTAAGGCCGCCGCACGCCTGGCGGCAATCGAGCTGGAACGCGTTCAGCGTCTGTACGACTCAAAGAGCATATCTAAGGCTGAAGTCGACGTGCGCCAGAGTCAGGCGGATCAGGCGCGCGCGAGGGTCGCGGCGCAACGCGCGCGCATCGCGCAGAAAACGCTTACAGCGCCCTTCGATGGCGTGCTCGGCATCCGCAAGGTCAATCTCGGTCAGTACGTCGAGGCGGGCGTGCCCATCGTCAGTCTCCAATCGCTGGATCCGATCTTTCTCAACTTCATGCTGCCGGAGCAGCGGCTGGCGGACATCGCGGTGGGACGGGAAGTGGCAGCGCGAGTGGATGCATTTCCCGCTGAGACGTTCAAGGGCACGGTTACCGCGATCGAACCTGAGGTGGATCGCCAGACCCGCAACTTCATGGTGCAAGCAAGCGTGGAGAATCCTGACCATAGGCTCCGTCCGGGCATGTTCGCGAAGGTCGAACTGGAGTACGGCGAGCCCCAGGACGTGCTGGCGGTGCCGCAGACCGCGATCAGCTTCAATCCTTACGGCAACTCGGTATACGTCATCCGCCAGGCCGATAAAGTGGGACAGGCGCAGGGGGGGCAGCCTGCGGCGGCCAATAGGCCGGCGCCTGCGGACGATGAGGAAGCGGCGCCGCAGGCAGCGGAGAGCCCACCGGTGTTGACAGCGACGCAGCGCTTCGTACGCACCGGCGCCCGGCGCGGAGACCTGATCGCGATCGTCGAAGGACTCGAGGCGGGCGAGCGTGTGGCGACCAGCGGGCTGCTCAAGCTGCGCAACGACGCGGTAGTGAATATCAACAATTCAGTTAGACCGGGGGCGGATGTAACCCCGACACCGCCGAATAGCTGATGCTGTGTTCCGCGCGTACATCCAATCTACCCGGGTAGGTCACGAG
>JAPSGG010000218.1 GCA_031177845.1 Chromatiales bacterium | reverse complement strand
CTATCCTAGTAGAAGTAAGGACGGCGCCAATAGAAGGGATCGTAGAAGAATGGATCATAGAAGGGGTCGTAAAAGTACGGTGAATAGTAATAAGGATGGCGGGTATAACCATACTCGTGGAGCGGCTCCCATAGGTAGTAGGATTCAACATCCACCACAGGATACTCGTATTCATATTCGTCGATGGTGCGGGTCCTCTGACCGTCAATGCTGCCCACGACGGTAATCTGGCGGTCGTTGGAGTAGATCGCCGGATCGAGAAAGCCTTCCACGCGCGCGATGAAGCGCCCGTGGCTGCGGTCACTCTCACTGGGGCGGGCATTGTCCTGCAGATCGCGCGCGACGATCTCCAGCCATGTCTCCGACTCGCGATTCGCAACATTAGCGATGGTGCCGCCCCAGCGCACCCGCGTGCCGATGTATCGCTCCACATTGGAGCGAACCTCGCCTACCAGGGGACTTCCGGCCGGCGCATTTCGAATCGGTTGCGGAACCGGGCTGGCGCACGCGGCCAAGAGCGCCGCGCCCATCAGGGCGACGCCGAGTCGAGTCATAGTGAACCTCGCAGTGGCTCCTATGCGAGCTTGAGGTGGAAAGATATTGTCCATCGGACGGTCATCCAATTGAAATCGCAGACTATTAGGCTATCCGGCCGTGGCATAGTTCTGCTCTGTGCGAATACCGGTCGTTCTCGGAGTTCAGTTGTTGGTTGCGCGCACCGACGCAATTTCTACGTGTTATAGTTATGGTTATTGGTTGGGCGACTACATACGGCAAGCGCTATCGGCACGAACGGAATGATTAGGAAAGCATCATGGCAGCTGATATAGGTGCGGCGGAGGGTAATCAACGTTACCGCTCCGGCGTCATTCCATACAAGAAGATGGGCTACTGGGACCCGGATTACGAGCCAAGGGGCACCGATGTCATTGCACTCTTTCGTGTCACACCGCAGAAGGGCGTCGATCCGGAGGAGGCCGCCGCCGCGGTGGCTGGCGAATCTTCGACCGCTACCTGGACGGTCGTGTGGACGGATCGCTTAACCGCCTGCGAGGTGTATCGCGCCAAGGCGTATCGCGTCGACCAGGTGCCTAATACTGAAGATCAGTACTTCACCTATATCGCCTACGACCTAGACCTGTTCGAGCCCGGCTCCATCGCCAATCTGACGGCCTCCATTATCGGTAACGTATTCGGTTTCAAGGCCATCCGGGCGCTACGTCTCGAAGACATGCGCATTCCGGTGGCTTACTTAAAGACCTTTCAGGGTCCGGCGACGGGCATTGTGGTGGAGCGCGAGCGCCTGGACAAATTCGGCCGTCCCCTGTTGGGCGCGACCACCAAGCCGAAGCTTGGCTTGTCCGGGCGCAACTACGGGCGCGTCGTTTACGAGGCGCTAAAGGGCGGCCTGGATTTCGTCAAGGACGACGAGAACATCAACTCCCAGCCCTTCATGCACTGGCGCGACCGCTTTCTGTTCTGCATGGAGGCGGTCAATAAGGCCTCGGCCGCTACCGGTGAGGTCAAGGGACACTATCTAAACGTCACCGCCGGCACTATGGATCATATGATCGAACGCGCGGAGTTCGCCAAGGATCTCGGCTCGATCATTGTCATGATCGATCTAGTGGTGGGATATACCGCGATCCAGACCATGGCCAAGTGGGCGCGGGACAACGATATGATCCTGCACCTGCACCGCGCGGGCAATTCGACCTACTCGCGTCAGAAAAACCACGGCATGAACTTCCGCGTGATCTGCAAGTGGATGCGCATGGCCGGCGTCGATCATCTCCATGCCGGTACCGTGGTCGGCAAGCTGGAAGGCGACCCGCACATGACCGCGGGTTTTTACGATGTCTTACGCGAGAGTTATGTTCCCCAAAACCTGGAGCACGGCATCTTCTTCGACCAGGAGTGGGCGTCGTTGAACAAGGTCATGCCCGTGGCTTCCGGCGGCATTCACGCCGGCCAGATGCATCAGCTCTTGCATTATCTGGGGGAAGACGTGGTCATGCAGTTCGGCGGCGGCACCATCGGTCACCCGATGGGCATCCAGGCCGGCGCCACGGCCAATCGGGTCGCGCTGGAGGCGATGGTGCTCGCGCGCAATGAAGGGCGCGACATCATGGCGGAAGGCCCCGACATCCTCAAACAGGCCGCCAAGGGGTGCAAACCACTACAGTCCGCGCTCGACACCTGGAAGGACGTGACCTTCAACTACGAATCCACCGACACTGCCGACTTCGTGCCGGTTGAAACGCCGTCGATGTGAGCTTGAGGGGCGCTGTCATGAGGATCACGCAAGGCACTTTTTCATTTTTGCCGGACTTAACCGACGAGCAGATCAAGAAACAGGTGAAGTACTGCATCGACCGAGGTTGGGCGGTCAATATCGAGTACACCGACGATCCGCATCCGCGCAATACCTACTGGGAGATGTGGGACCTGCCGATGTTCGACCTCAAAGACCCGGCGGGCGTCATGCTGGAGATCAATGCCTGCCGTGAGGCCTGTCCTAACCACTACATCCGCGTCAGCGGCTTCGACGCCACACGGGGCTGGGAAACTGTGCGGCTGTCGTTCATCGTCAACCGACCGCCGCACGAGCCTGGATTTCGCCTCGAGCGGACGGAGGTTAAGGGTCGGCACATCCGCTATGGGGTGCAGCCCTATGCCACCGATAAGCCCGAAGGGGAGCGCTAGAAATAGGGTAGGGCAGCCAACGGCGAACAACGTGCGTCAAGGTTCGCCACCTAACCCGTTGCCGATACCCGCGCGGGCGCCGGTCTTGCGGCCAATCTCGCTGTGGACGGACAGTACTTGGGCATCTTCAAAGATGGTTACCATCGGCAGTTGCCTCGCCTAACCTGAGGACCATTCAAGTACAAGGCCTAGGCCACGGGCTATCTCAAACAGTCCGTAAAATACGCCACGAAGCCGATGGAGCAGTTCGCCGGATGTAGTGCGTATCATCGCCTCCAAGAAGATTACTTCGCGTGTGCAGGGCACCAAGATGGCGTCCGAGAAGTTCGGGCTTTCGTAGGAGGCCCACGGATACTTTCCATGGGTGCTGTCATGCTGATGCATAATTGTTGCGGCTCATATCGGTGTTTATGCACCCGCAATAACCACCCGCTTCGTCCAAGCAGCGGGCCGGGTGCTTAACGACTTGGCGAAACGGGGTCGCACCGCAGAGCGGCGTGTGCGCTACGCATTTCATCCTAATACTGGGTCGCTCGAACACGGTCGACAGGCGCGATTGAGGAATCCATGCCTACCCTAGACACCCACGTCGAGTTAGCGAAGCATGGCAAAGGCAATCTCGTGGCTGACGGCAAGCATATCGAGCGTGTGATCGCGGAGCTCGTGCGCAACGGCTCAATTGAACTGATCTTCGCGCGAGATGAGCAAAAGATCGCAGAGGCGACGCAGTTGCTCCCGTTCGGTATGCGTGTTTACGTTCCAGGCCTGGATCTCATGTCGACGCTGGGGCGCGTGCGCGCGCTACAAGCTGCGGGTTTTGATCCGGTGCCTCACATTGCAGCGCGCCGTATTGCGTCGCACCAGGCATTACGGCATTTTCTCGACCGCGCGGTGCAGGAGTGCGGAGTTCGTCGCGTGCTGTTGATCGGTGGGGATATACCGAAAGCCGTCGGCCCATACTCCGATAGCGCGTCAGTGTTACGTGACGGCGTGCTTGCGGAAGCGGGAGTTCGTGAGGTAGGTCTGGCTGGCTATCCCGAAGGGCATCCGCGCATTCCATCGGGAGTGCTGGACGCGGCGTTGGACGAGAAATTGGCGCTTGCCTCGAGCCAAGGATTAGGTACCTATGTAGTCACCCAGTTTTCATTTGCTCCGGCGCGAATCGTCGATTACTGCGCAAGGCTCGCGCGTGCAGCGCCCGATCTGCCGGTCTACGTTGGAATGCCCGGTCCCACCAATCCCGCCCGACTGGTTCGTTATGCCAAGATCTGCAGCGTGAGCACGTCGCTTCGCGCATTAATCAACATAGGATTTAAGGCGGTCAGACTCCTCAGTCATACAGAGCCCAACGAACAACTCGTTGTTCTGGCCCGTTACTGCGCTGCTCGAACAACCTGCAATGTCGTAGGCATCCATGTCTACAGCTTTGGTGGATTCTTAATATCAGCGCATTGGATGCACCGCATGGACACCGAAGTTAGTCGTTAAGGGCTAGACCAATACTTGCTAGGCTAGTGTGAGTAGCAGTATCTTGGGGTAGCGCTCGTGGGATTTCTCGCCGAAGGCTTCCTGGTGCAGGCACCGCGCCGGCACCAGGAAGCC
>JAPSGG010000217.1 GCA_031177845.1 Chromatiales bacterium | reverse complement strand
GACGCTGTGTGAACATGCCACCACGATCGTCCGCGCACGCCAGGTGCGTCATCAGCACGGGAATGGCCGCGACCTGGGGCAGTTCGCGCAGCGCGCGGTATACGGACGCCGCGCGCTCCGGCGCGAAGCCGAGTCGCGCCATGCCCGTATCGACCTTGAGCCAAATATTGACTGGCCGCATAAGCCGCGCGGACGCCAGCATCTCGAGCTGATAGTTGTCGTGCAGCGCGAGATCGACATGCTGCGCGGCGGCCTCGGCGAGCTCCTGCTTGTCTTTAAAGCCCTGCAAGCTGACGATGAGCTTGTCGGTGCCGGCGGCACGCAGCACGAGCGCCTCCTCCATACAGGCCACTCCGAAGCCATCCGCCTCATCCATGGCCTGCGCAACCGCCGTCAAGCCATGCCCGTATCCATTGGCCTTGATTATGGCCAGGATGCGGCTTTTTGGTGCGGCCTCGCGCACGCACCGGAGGTTATGGCAGAGGGCGGCTAAGTTTATGACTGCGCGCGCGGCGCGCATCAGGCGAAACGCTCGCTGGAATAGATCTCTGGGATGTAGTTTTCGAACTTCGTGTACTGACCTAGGAAGGTGAGGCGAGTCATGCCGATGGGGCCGTTGCGTTGTTTGGCGATGATGATCTCCGCCGTGCCCTTGTCAGGACTGTCTTCGTTATACACTTCGTCGCGATAGATGAACGCGATCAGGTCGGCGTCTTGTTCGATGGCCCCGGACTCGCGCAGATCGGACATGACCGGCCGCTTGTTAGGCCGTTGCTCCAGGCTACGATTGAGCTGCGACAGCGCGACAATGGGTACGTGCAATTCTTTGGCGAGCGCCTTGAGGCTGCGCGAGATCTCCGAGATCTCGGTGGCGCGGTTCTCGCTGGTGCCGGGCACCCGCATGAGCTGCAAGTAATCGACGATGATGAGATCCAGCCCGTGCTCGCGTTTAAGGCGCCGCGCTCGGGCGCGCAACTCTGTGGGCGTCAAGGCTGCGCCATCGTCGACGAACAAGGCCGTGTCGGTCAGCACGGAGACGGCGCTGGAGAGCCGCGGCCAATCCTCTTCCACCAGCTTGCCGATCCGCAACCGATGCTGATCGATGCGACCTAATGATGCCAGCATGCGCATGGCGATCTGCTCGCCCGGCATCTCCATACTGAATATCGCCACCGACGCCTTCTGCTTGACCGCTGCGTACTCCGCGATATTCATTGCGAAACTGGTCTTGCCCATCGACGGGCGACCCGCGACGATGATCAGATCACCGGCCTGAAGTCCCGAGGTCTTCTCGTCAAATTCGCTGAATCCCGTGGGAATGCCCGTGATGGGGTCGTCCTTTTCGAACAGCGCGTCGATGCGCTCGACGGTGGTCTTGAGCAGGGTCTTGATGTCCTTGAAACCCATGCGCGCTCCCTGCTCGGCGATTTGGAATACCCGCTGCTCCGCCTCGTCGAGCAGCGTCTTACTGTCGCGGCCCTCGGCGTTGAAGGCGTCTTCGCAGATCTGGGTGCCGACGGTGATGAGCTGGCGCAAAATGGAGCGCTCGCGCACGATATCGGCATACGCGCGGATGTTAGCGGCGCTGGGCGTATCGCGCGCTAGTGCCCCGACGTATGCGAGCGCGCTTGGATCACTCAGCGTGTTGCGCTGCTTGAGCCAGTCCGACAGGGTAATCACATCGAAAGGCTGGCCCTTATCGGCCAATTCCTGCACCGCCCGAAAGACGGCGCGATGGTCGGCGACATAGAAGTCGCCTTCCGTCACGCGATCGGCGATTTGATCCCAAGCGTTGTTATCGAGCATCAACCCGCCTAGCACCGCCTGTTCGGCGTCCAGCGAATGGGGCGGGACCTTTAGGCTCTCGGCATCCGCCGGGGCGCGGCGGCCCTTTTTAGTGGTGATTTCTGGCATGTCCCGTTGTCGTCCTATGGCCCACTATATCTGACCACAAACCGACAGGCGCCGCCATGCTGCTCGTGCAGCATTTCTCCATGCGTTTAATCAGAATGGCGCAGAGCACGAGAAGGTGCTTAGGCCGCACAGAGGAATGCTGGGGACGTGGGGATCAGGGCCAGCGAGGTCCACTCGGTTCCCAGTCCATCCCGCTTCGCGCCTTTGCACGAGATCTGTGCGCACGCTGTACAGGGCTGATGTATGAGTTAATCCCTATTCTTCCGGTACGACGGAGACTCGGATGGTCGCGTCGACGTTAGTGTACAAGTGCAGGTGGATGTCGTAATCGCCCGTCTGGCGCAATGTGCCGGTCGGCATGATGACCTCGCGCTTTTCGATCTCGATGCCTGCGGACCGCACCGCCTCCACGATATCCGCGGTGCCGATCGAGCCGAATAGCTTGCCCTCGGCGCCCGCCTTGGCCCTTATCGTCAGCGTCAATCCATCCAGGCGCTCGCGGCGTGCCTCCGCCGTCGTCTGCGCGGCGCCCGCCGCCTGCTCCAGCTCGGCACGGCGCGCCTCAAATTCCGCGATGTTCTCGGCCGTGGCGAACTTGGCCTTTCCTTTAGGAAACAAGTAATTGCGGGCGTAGCCCGGCCGCACCTTAACCCGATCGCCGAGATTGCCGAGATTCTCGATTCTATCCAGCAAAATGACTTCCATCGTGCCCACCTGTGTCGAATGACTTGCACATCAATTAATCCTGCCGCTCAGCCGCGCGCGGAAATCGGCGAATGCATCGACTGCGCCCATCACCGAAAGACCTGCCATCATTTGCGGCAGCGCCAGCAGCAACAATCCGTAGATGCCCGCCAGCCACAGCATCGGATACGTGGTCTTGGCGATAATCGCATGCGCAATCGCCATGCCTTGCAGGAAAAACATCACCGAGGCCACCATCGCCAGCTCGATCATCAGCGAGGCCTTGGTCAGCAGCGCACCGGCCGTGAGACCCAATGCGATCCCTGCCGCAGCATAGCCCAGCTGCAGGTCCATAAATTCCGCACGGAAGCCGCCGGGATTGTACAACAACGCCTGCCACCAGCGCGCCAGCAACAGCATCAACGCCAGGCTCAGCAGCATCGCAGCGATAAAGCTGCCGGTCATGATCCGGCCAGCCTGCCGCAGCATGGCCTCGATCGCCTCGGCCGGCATCTCCGCGCGTACCATCGCCGGGCGCACTATCTCGTCCAGCAGTGCTGACCACAGTGATTCAGCGCCGGGCGCGAGAAACTTGATCCCGAGCACGGCCGCGATTCCCACGACTGTGGCCGCTTGCAGGGTGAGCGCCAGCGATACGCTCCGGCGCAGCATCAACGCAAGCAGCAGCAAGGGGACCCACTGCACCAGGCCGTATGTGGCACCAAACCATGCCTTGCCGGTCGCGATCATGCTCAGCGCGGCGAGGGTTAGTGTGGCCAGTCCCAGTACTCCGATCGCCCACCGGTATCCTAGGCGCAGCGTGACCAAGCCCAACGCGGCGCCGCTCAACAGCGCGGTCGGAGGCAGGGCAAGCCCCAGCAGCGCAAAGCCGACGATCGCGCCAACGGCTTGCCAGCGACCGGCCATGATAAAGGCGGCTAACTTGCTCATCCGATCCGCCTGCCACTGCGGGCGTGAGCGTCTAGCTCATAAGCAGTATCTAAAGACCGCAGGCTACTACAAGTCATGTCATAAACGCCCTCGCTCCCCCTTTGGTGAGAGGGGGGGGAGGAGAGAACGGCGACCTCTCAAGCCGTTGTGCCCCCTCGCCCTCGCCTTCTCCCCCGGTATCGAGGGTGAGGGAATACTTATGATGACTTCGACCCAATGGCGACCAACGAGGCCATGGATTAGAAGGCGGTATTAGGCTGATTCCAGAATCCTTGATGCCTGATCCCTAATCCTGCTTCGCGTCCCCTGCGCCTCTGGGATCTTCGCGTTAATGCACTTTTATAGACGGCCCTAATGTTGGTCGCTGTACGGCAATAAGGCCAAAAACCGTGCGCGCTTGATCGCAGTGGCGAGCTGCCGCTGATAGCGCGCGCTGGTGCCCGTGATGCGGCTGGGAACAATCTTACCCGTCTCGGTGATGTAATTCTTGAGGAGGTTGAGGTCCTTATAGTCGATCTCGGTGATGCCTTCGGCGGTAAAGCGGCAATATCTTCTGCGGCGGAAAAATCGAGACATAGATAAACCTTTTCTTGATGTGCGGCGCTAAAGGTTGACTCATTCGGCCCACGCCGTATTCGCCTCGGAGGTCTGGTCCTCGGGTCTCTCGTTCGAAGTCTCGGCCGCAGGCCTGGCCTGCCGTGCGCCGTTACGGTCATCCTCGCTATCCGATCGCTCCTCTTCCTTGGACTTGGCCAGCGGCGAGGCCTCGGTGTCGGCCTTG
>JAPSGG010000022.1 GCA_031177845.1 Chromatiales bacterium | reverse complement strand
GTTCAGGCGGTCGCCGGCAAAGCCCGCGCCTAAGTACACGTTGTAGTGGCCAACAGATTTGCCGACGAAGCCGATCTCGGCGATATAGGGTCGCGCGCAACCATTGGGGCAGCCGGTCATGCGCAGGGTGATCGCGTCATCGCGCAAACCGGCATCTAGCATCACCTCTTCCAACTTGGTGATCAGGCTCGGCAAATAGCGTTCGCTCTCGGCCATCGCGAGTCCGCAGGTCGGCAGCGCGACACAGGCCATGGAGTTGAGCCGCAATGCGGTGCGGTGCTCGATACCATTTAGCTTGTACTGCTCGACCATTGCATCGATCTTAGCTCTCTGCTTCGTGCCGACATTGCCGATGATGAGATTCTGATTCGGCGTCAGCCGGAAGTCGCCGTGGTGTACCTTAGCGATCTCGCGCAACCCCGACATCATCGGAAAATCATCCGTATCCTGGATGCGTCCATTCTCGATGAACAGGGTCAGATGCCATTTGCCGTTGGTGCCTTTAACCCAGCCGTAGCGGTCGCCATTGTCGGTGAATTCGAACGGTCGCGCCGGCTCTAGCTGCCATCCCAAGCGGGATTCCAGTTCACCCTTGAACCAGTCAACGCCGCGATCGTCGATCGTATACTTGAGCCGCGCATGCTTGCGGTTGGCGCGATCGCCAAAGTCGCGTTGAATCTTCACCACCTGTTCGGTCACTTGGATGACCTGCTCGGGCCGGCAGAAACCGATCACGTCGGCCAGACGCGGATAGGTTTCTGGTTCGCTGTGGGTCATTCCTAAGCCGCCGCCCACCGTGACGTTGAATCCTTTCAGCCCATCGTCCCCCGCAATGGCAATGAAGCCGAGATCATGAGCGTACACGTCCACGTCGTTGCTGGGTGGTACGGCGATGACGATCTTGAACTTGCGCGGCATGTAGGTGCGACCGTAGATCGGCTCCTGCTCGACGTCCGGGCTGCGCACCACCGGCTTTTCGTCCAGCCAGATCTCATAGTAGGCGCGGGTTCTGGGCAGCAGGTAATCGGCGATCTTGTTCGCCCATTCGTACACCTCACCGTGCAGCTCCGACTGGTACGGATTGGGATTGCACATGACATTGCGATTCACGTCCCCGCACGCGGCGATCGTATGCAGCAGTGTGTCATTGACCTCCTTGATCGTCTGTTTGAGGTTGCGCTTTAACACGCCATGAAGCTGAAACGACTGGCGCGTCGTCAGGCGAATGGTGCCGTTGGCGTAGGTTCGGGCTATATGGTCCAGATCCAGCCACTGCTTCGGCGTAACGATGCCACCGGTCGCTCGCACGCGCACCATGAAGCTGTAAGCGGGTTCCAGTTTCTGCTTGCGGCGCTCCTGACGCAGATCCCGATCGTCCTGCTGATACATGCCGTGGAACTTGAGCAGTGCGGTATCGTCCTCGGAGATCGCGCCAGTTATGGGATCGGCGAGACCTTCCACGATAGTCCCACGGAGATAATTGCTGTTCTCCTTGATGACTTCCGTGCTGGAGCGCTGGGGCTTGGTCTGATCGTTCATACAACTGGCAGGTTTAGCGCGTCTCTTATTTCCGCGCCTGCAACGGTGGATACTTTATATTGCGACTTTGTAGGCATTGGTCGGGTTCCCGCCTGCGCGGAAACGATTGGCTGAATCGGTTTGGAAGTGCCATAAATTAATATACATCCCGCTGATAGCGCTTGTCCTTCTGCAGGCCCTTGACGTACTCGGCGGCCTTTTGCGCTGATAATCCGCCCTCTTTGGCGACGATCTTGATTAAGGCGGCGTGCACGTCGTGCGCCATCCGCTCAGCATCGCCACAGACGTAAAAATAGGCGCCGTCTTGCAGCCAAGCATAGATGTCTCTGCTCTTCTCCAGCATACGATGTTGAACGTAGACCTTCTTCTCGGTATCCCTTGAAAAGGCCACGTCCATGCGCGTCAGCACGCCTTCCTTGAGCCAGCGTTGCCATTCGATTTGGTAAAGGAAATCGGTCGTGAAATGCTGATCGCCGAAGAACAGCCAGTTCTTGCCCGCAGCGCCCAGCGCCTCGCGTTCCTCTACGAACGCCCGGAAAGGCGCCACGCCGGTGCCTGGTCCGACCATGATGATCGGAGCGTTGGGGTCGGCCGGCAATTTGAAGTTCTTATTGCTATCGACATAGACCGGAATGGTGTCCCCTTCAGTTAGGCGTTCGGCGAAGTGGATCGAAGCGACACCTTTGCGCGGGCGCCCATAGCTCTCGTAGCGCACCGCCGCGATGGTCAGATGGGCCTCGTCGGGGTTGGCCTTCTGACTTGATGCGAGCGAGTAGAGCCGCAGCGGCAGCTTGCGCAGCATGCTGACAAACTCGCCCGCGCCGATATCTTTAATAGGAAACTGCTGCGCGAGATCGACAATATCGCGGCCGTAGATGAACTCCGATAAATTGCTCTTATTTTCTTCCGCCAGAAGTGCCGATAGCGCTTTCGATTGGCATCGATCGGCATATTTGGCGATGAAAGGGCGTGTGAGCGTAGTGATCTCATAGGCGTGCGTGAGGGCGTTCTGCAACGTCATCTCGCCCCCGTGGGTGATCACGGTTTCATCTGGCTTAAGATCAAGCGTCTGGATTAGCTCGGCAACCAGCTGCGGACAGTTGTTCGGCAACACCCCCAGTGAGTCGCCGGGCTCGAAAACTAGCCCCGACCCTTCCAGTGATAGTTCAACGTGGCGGGTCTCCTTCGCCGAACCCCGCCCATTCAAGCTGAAGTTTTCCAGCACCGTGGCCGGAAACGGGTTCTTTTTGGTGTAAAGCGATGCGACCTTGGCGGGAGCGGCGGCCGACTGCGGGGCGGCAACCACTGATGCGGGTGCCGGTATGGACCCTTTCAAGCGCTCGGCAAAGGCGGCCAACGCGTCCTTGATCCACGCTTCGGCCGCTTCCTCGTAATCCACATCGCAATCGACGCGCGCGTGTAGTCTCTGCGCGCCCAGCGCCTCCAATCGCCGATCGAAGTCTTGACCGGTCTTGCAGAAGTGCTCATAGCTGGTATCGCCCAGCGCCAGTACCGAGAAACACAGGCTTTCCAGCTTTGGGGCCTTCTTGCTGTGCAGAAATTCGTGCAGTTCTTGGGCGTTATCAGGTGGGTCGCCCTCACCATGGGTGCTAACCACCACCAGCAAATTTTGCTCGTTCTTGAGACTGGTTTTCTTGTAGTCGCCCATGTCCTTGGCCGTGGCTTTGAATCCCCGCTCAATGGCCTTCGCCTGCGCCTGCTTTGCGATCGCCTCGCTATTCCCGGTCTGGGAGCCATACAGGATCGTCAGGTGCGGCTGTTCGGCGGCCGACGCGGCAGAAACTGGCTGTGCCTGGGGCATGCCTTGATTCGCCCAATTGATGCCCGCCAGAAAGCCGCTGACCCAGGTGACCTGTTGGGGAGAGAGGCTCTGAACCAGCCTATTGAGCTGATCGGCCTGCTCCTCGGTGAGCGGCGTACTATGTTCGTTCAGGGATATTAACTGCATGAACCGGATGAATTTTTAAGCAATGTTAAGGCACTATTGGCGGCCAAGATACCGGCATGATTTTGCGGGGGAAAAGAATCAATCGCTATATTCATATAACGAAACGGTCTTAGGCTCCAGGATATTCTCCGGTCAAAAACCATAAGTCCTTTGTAACCATGTAAACGGGCGCTATTGAGATTTCAATTTTTCTATTAGTCTCATTATAACTTTTGATACCAGGCGCTTGATCAAGCTTTGATCAAGCTTGCTATGCCTTGTGTGATGCGGGTTGAAGCCGAGTTCGGCGATATCCTTCCCCAATTTATGCACAGGTTTCGGATAGCCTTCGCACCGGGTTTTGCACAGTATATTGTGCTTGACTCGATCTCGCACCACATCCTATAGTGCTGGTCCAGCTCTGGCCCATAATCCGTTTCACAATTCAAGCTTGCCAGACATCCAAGACCTGAGGACGAATAGCATGCACATCACGACAGCCGCCACTGATCACGAGCCGACCTCCAGTCGCGATACGCCTCCAGCCGAGATCAGCGCCGCCGCTCCCGGCCGTTACCGCGTGATACGGCGTAACGGCATGGTCACCACGTTCGATAAGAACAAGATCAAGATCGCGGTCACCAAAGCGTTTCTTGCGGTGGAAGGCGGCAATGCAGCAGCGAGCGGCCGCATTCGCGAGGCGGTGGATCGCATCGCCGAACAGGTTACGCACGCGCTCACGCGAAATATGCCCGATGGCGGCATATTCCATATCGAAGACATCCAGGATCAAGTCGAACTGGCACTGATGCGGGGGGGCCATTACAAAGTGGCGCGTGCCTACGTGCTGTATCGTGAGGAACACGCCAAGGCGCGCGCGGCGCAGCAGGTCAAGGCAAAAAAGACCGCCGCGCGGCCATGCGTTACCGTTGCCCTCGCCGACGGCGGCTTAAAGCCGCTGGACATCGAGCGATTGCACAAGGTCGTGACCGAGGCCTGCCGCGGGACCGCGGACGTCGAGCGGCAACCGATCATTGACGAGACTTTGCGCAACCTGTACGACGGCGTGCCAGAGCACGAGGTCGGCACCGCCCTCACGCTGGCGGCGCGCACTCTGATCGAGAAGGAGCCGAATTACACCTACGTCTCGGCGCGCCTGCTGCTGGATAATCTGCGCCGCGAGGCACTCTCCTTCCTGGCCGGGCAGCCGCGCGAGGCGACCTTCGAGGAGATGGCCGGTCAGTATCCCGACTACTTTAAGAACTACGTCAAACGGGCCGCTGAACTGGAACTATTGGATGAGAAACTCGCGACCGAATACGACCTCGACAAGCTTGGCGCCGCCATTAAGCCGGAGCGGGACCATCAGTTCACCTATCTCGGTCTGCAGACCCTGTACGACCGTTATCTTGTCCACTTCGGCGGCACGCGCTTTGAATTGCCGCAGGCGTTTTTCATGCGTGTGGCGATGGGGCTCGCGATCAACGAGATCGACCGCGAGGCAGCGGCCATCGAGTTTTATAACCTGCTGTCCTCGTTCGACTTCATGAGCTCCACGCCGACGCTGTTTAACTCCGGCACGCTGCGCCCGCAGTTGTCGAGCTGCTATCTCACCACGGTGCCGGATGACTTATACGGCATCTTCGAATCCATCCAGGATGACGCCATGCTGTCCAAGTTCGCGGGCGGCTTAGGTAACGACTGGACCCGTGTGCGCGCGATGGGCTCGCACATCAAGGGCACCAACGGCAAGTCACAGGGCATCGTGCCGTTTCTAAAGGTCGCCAACGACACTGCGGTGGCGGTGAACCAGGGCGGCAAACGCAAGGGCGCGATGTGCGCGTATCTCGAGACCTGGCATCTGGACATCGAGGAGTTCATCGAGCTGCGCAAGAACACCGGCGATGATCGCCGGCGTACGCACGACATGAACACCGCCAACTGGATTCCGGATCTGTTCATCAAGCGCGTCATGGAGGATAAGTCTTGGACGCTGTTTTCGCCGAACGAGGTTCCGGATCTGCATGATCTCTACGGCCAAGCCTTTGAGCGGCGTTACGCCGAGTACGAGGAAAGGACCGCGCGAGGCGAGATCAGGGTCTTCAAGCAGATCAGGGCTGTGGACCTGTGGCGCAAGATGCTGAACATGCTGTATGAGACCGGTCACCCTTGGATGACCTTCAAGGATCCCTGCAACCTGCGCTCGCCACAGGGCCACGTCGGCGTGGTGCACTGCTCAAATCTGTGCACCGAGATCACCTTGAACACCTCGGATGATGAAATCGCGGTTTGCAACCTGGGCAGTATCAATCTCTCCGCGCATGTGGACAGCCAAGGGCTGAATCACAAAAAGCTGGAGAAGACCATTGCTACCGCGATGCGCATGCTGGACAACGTCATCGACTACAACTACTACAGCGTGGGAAAGGCGCGGCGGGCCAATTTGCGCCACCGCCCGGTGGGCTTAGGCATCATGGGCTTTCAGGATGCGCTCTATAAGCTCCGCATTCCCTATGCCTCAGAGGCCGCCGTCGAATTCGCCGACCGCTCCATGGAAGCCGTCAGTTATTACGCGATCAAGGCCTCAACTCACCTGGCCGAGGAGCGTGGCGCCTATTCAAGCTTCAACGGCTCTCTGTGGAGCCAGGGCATACTACCAATCGACTCCATCGACCGTCTGGCACAGGAGCGCGGCGGCCATCTAGAGATGGATCGCTCCACCACGCTTGACTGGGAGCGGCTCCGCGCGCGGGTGCAAAGTATCGGCATGCGCAACTCCAATACCATGGCGATTGCGCCCACGGCCACGATCTCCAACATCTGTGGCATCACCCAGAGTATTGAGCCCACGTACCAGAACCTGTTCGTCAAGTCGAACCTGTCGGGCGAGTTCACTTGCATCAATCCTTTCCTGGTGGACGACCTAAAGCAGCGCGGTCTGTGGGACGAGGTCATGGTCAACGATCTCAAGTACTACGACGGTAGCGTGCAGGCCATCGACCGCGTGCCATCGGATTTGAAGGCACTGTACGCCACCGCCTTTGAGGTGGATCCGGCGTTCCTAATTGAGGCTGCCTCGCGACGACAGAAGTGGATCGATCAGGCGCAATCGCTGAATTTGTACATGGCGAAGCCATCCGGCAAAAGGATGGACAGCCTCTATAAGCTTGCCTGGACACGCGGTTTGAAGACCACGTACTACTTGCGCTCGGTGGGCGCCACGCACGTGGAAAAGAGCACCATGAGCGACGGCCGCGCCAGCAAACTTAATGCGGTGCCCACCAATGGATCGGGCGAACAAGATCCACCGATGATGTGCGCCATTGATGATCCCGATTGCGAAGCATGTCAATAGCGGAGGGCGGCCATGATCATCAATCGCCATCTACAAGCCCGACGCAGAGTGCAGTTTACCCACCTGTTTCGCATTGAAGAGACAGGCGCAAAACCACCCGCCCAGCCGCCCAAACCGGCCGATGCCGAGCCGCGCCTGGCACCAGCCGAACGCAAGCTAATATTGCTTGGAGGTGAGAAATGTTGAATTGGGACGAACCAGCAAGCGAGCACATCGACTACGTGGACAGGTCCAACGCGTCGCCCGATTCAGAGATCGCGGGCGCCAAGATGAACCCGTATTCGTTGGCCGCCGATGATGCGGTATCGCCTGCAGCCCAGATCGACACTGCATCCGTCGAGGCTGAGCACGGTGCGACGGGTCTGGAGGCGGTGGAGATGGGTGCCAGCCGCATCCACGTCGACGATAAGAAAATCATCAACTGCCGGGCCGACCTGAACCAGCTCGTGCCATTTAAATACAAATGGGCCTGGCAGAAGTATTTAAATGGCTGCGCCAATCACTGGATGCCCAACGAGATCAATATGTCGGCCGACATCTCGCTATGGAAGAATCCGGCGGGCCTAACCGATGACGAGCGCCTGATCTTCAAACGTAGCCTGGGGTTTTTCGCCAGCGCCGAATCGCTGATTGCGAATAACCTGGTGTTAGCCATCTATCGGCATCTCACCAACCCGGAATGTCGTCAATACCTGTTGCGCCAAGCGTTCGAGGAGGCGGTGCACACGCATTGTTTTCAATACATCGTCGAATCGCTGGGGCTAGACGAGAAAGAGATCTTCAACATGTATCGAGAGATCCCCTCGGTACACGACAAGGCTGCATGGGCGTTGCCCTACACTCAGTCTCTGGGCGATCCCAATTTCCATACCGGCACGCCGGAGGCCGACCAGCGCCTGCTACGCGACCTGATCGCCTTCTACGTCATCTTCGAAGGTATCTTCTTCTACGGCGGTTTCGTGCAGTTCCTCTCCTTCGGACGGCGCAATAAGATGACCGGTACGGCCGAGCAGGTGCAATACATCCTGCGCGACGAATCCATGCATCTCAACTTCGGCATCGATGTCATCAACCAGATCAAGATCGAGAACTCGCACCTGTGGGATGACAAGTTCAAGGAAGAGGCCCGTGACATGATCCGTGAAGCCACCGAACTCGAAATCCGCTATGCTCACGACACCATGCCGCGCGGCGTGCTAGGCCTCAATGCCGGCATGTTCAACGAATACCTGCACTTCATCGCCAATCGCCGCTGCGCTCAGATTGGATTGGCCGAATTGTGGCCAGGCGCGGAGAATCCCTTCCCATGGATGAGCGAGATGGCGGACTTGAACAAAGAGAAAAACTTCTTCGAGACGCGCGTGACCGAGTACCAGACCGGCGGGACTTTGAGCTGGGATTAGGCATCGTTCTATTTGGAGCCAGCGCTTATGAATGACAAAGTTACTTGGCAATCTTCATCCGGCCAGGTTTATGAGTTTGGCGTATATGCCCATAGCAACACCCGTTGGTATGCCGTTCCCGGCATCTACATGTTTGCGTCCCAAGAGAGAGGTAGCTGGCGCGTCTACTATGTTGGACAAACAGATAGCTTTAAGGATCGCATTCCCTGCCATGAGCAGTGGACTCTTGCCGTTCGTGAAGGAGCAACAGCCGTGCTAGCTTGTCGAGTTCCAGCTCAGACCATGCGAAATTCCCTTGAGCGTGAACTATGCGAGGAATATCAACCAGTGTTAAATCAACGGCTGCGCCGTGGCCTTGATTTGCAACGTAGTCGTGGCTTGCCTTGTGGTCCCGGCCTCGGTTTGCCCAGTGATCGTGACCTGCCCAATGGCGCTGCTATTGGTTTGCTCGGTAACCGTGGTTTGCCTAGTGACCGCGATGCTGGTTTGTTGAGTGAATGGTTTCGGTCATGGTGATATCCATCACAGCCGCGATCGCACTCCTACAAACCACCCGTGGTGCTAATGCGCAATCTAAGAGGTTGTGGCCGAGTGTCACTACATTTGACCCAGGGGCAGTTCGCGTGAATTGATGTGCGATGCCTTTAGTCATCGCTTAAGACACCGCTAAATTGCTTACCCAGTTAAGTTACGAAGAAAGAGATCCTCTTACTACGCCATGGAAGCTGATTTCTAAGCGGTCGCACGCATCCGAAGTTTTATGGTCTTGCAACAAGCCATCCTTGGAGACTGCGCGCAGGAGCTAAAAAAGCTCGGCGATGATTCGATCAGCTTAATCATCACCTCCCCGCCCTATGCAGATCAGCGTAGGCGTACATACGGTGGTATTCATCCGGATGATTACGTCGCTTGGTTTCTGCCGATATCGGAGCAACTGCTCCGCGTGCTGAGCCCGACCGGTACGTTTATCTTGAATATCAAAGAGCGAGTCCTTGGTGGTGAGCGGCACACCTACGTGCTCGAGATGATCCTAGAGATGAGGAAACAGGGATGGCTATGGACAGAAGAATTCGTGTGGCATAAGAAAAACTGCTATCCGGGCAAGTGGCCCAACCGATTCCGCGATGCCTGGGAGCGTTTGATCCAGTTCAACAAGTCTAGAAGGTTCAAGATGTTTCAGGATTTGGTCATGGTACCCACTGGCGGATGGGCCAAGACACGTCTCAAGAAACTTAGCGAGACTGACAAGAGACGTGATGAATCGAAAGTCGGTAGTGGTTTCGGAAAAAATATCTCTAATTGGCTGAGCCGCACGATGGCTTATCCTACGAACGTCCTGCACATGGCCACCGAATGCGGCAATAAGAATCACAGCGCTGTGTTTCCGGAGGCGCTCCCCGAGTGGTTCATCAAGCTTTTCACCAAGGAAAACGACTGGGTGCTGGACCCGTTCATGGGATCAGGCACGGTCTTGAGGGTGGCGCATCGAATGAATCGCAACTCGCTGGGCATCGAGATACAGCCCGATTACTACCGGCAATTCATGCGTGACATGGCGGCGCCAGTGCATGAACGCCCACCCAAGTCTCAGGAAACCCGCTCTCGCGAAACCATTTTCGCCAGGCATTCGTAATAGAGATCAAGGCAAGTCATCACAACACCTGGCGACCTCGAAAGCGAGGCTGCATATCAAGAGTTTTTTTGAGGATCTAGAGATGCGCAGGCCGTTGACCGAAATTGTGCTCAGGCGGGAGAACGAGGTCTTTAAGGACACCATGGGCGTGAGCGCCAATAGCGCTCATCAGCATTTCCTGCCGGCGTTTAAGGATGTTGTTACGGGCGAGGTTCACCTGTCGCTCTACCCGGACGGCACCCTATGCAACATCCATATCCTGGATGGGCTTCCCGAGAAATGGATCATTCAGCGAAACACCCAGGGACGCGTGACGGTCGTGAAAGATTCGGTGATCTCGGGTTTCGTCCGGGCGCTCGGCAGGCGC
>JAPSGG010000216.1 GCA_031177845.1 Chromatiales bacterium | reverse complement strand
CCAAGGATCCCGGGGTACACACGGTCGCCGCCAATGCGGGCAACCTGGTCGGTTATACGTTGGCGTCGAACGAGCCGGTGGTGGTCGTGGACGCGGTTGCCGAGACGCGCTTTACGTATCCTGCCCACTTGCGAAGCCAGGGCATGGTACGAAGCATGAGTGCGGCGGTCAGGCAGGATAACTCGCTTTGGGGCGTGCTTGCCGTGCACGACGATGGCCAGCGGCAATTTCTACCTCATGACACGAACTTTTTACAATCGGTGGCCTGTCTTCTAGGCAGCGTGCTAAAGCGCAAGGCGCTGGAGGTCGGCCATGGTCAGGATCAACGCCGACGGGCGCTGGCCGAGGCTGAAGATCGCATGCGCCAGGCGGAACGTTTGGCGTCGCTGGGAACGCTTGCGGCTGGTATCGCGCACGAGGTAAATAATCCCTTAAATGCCATACTCATGAGCGCCGAGATGGGATTGATCTTGTTACAGAACGAAAAGGAGCGTGAGAGACTGCCGCAGTTGCTGCAGACGATCGTGAAAGAGGCGCAGCGCGGCGGTACCATCACCCGCAACGTGCTGCAGTTTTCCAAGGCCGATCACTACACGCCCAAGGGCCGCGCCAACTTCAACGACGTGATCGAACGAGCTCGCGAACATGTGGCATCAGTATTGCACAAGCGCAACGTGAGGCTTGACCTGGAGTTGGATGCGACTTTGCCTCAGCTGGAACTAAATCAGATTGCAATGGAGCAGGCGATGACAAACTTGATCAGCAACGCTGCCCAATCCGGTCCATCAAGGGTCGTAATTCGGACTGAACGCGAGGACGAGCAAGTCCGGATCACCATCAGCGATGATGGCAGTGGCATTCCGCAAGAGGATATTCAGCATGTTTTCGATCCGTTCTACACCACTCGGCGTTCGCAGGGCGGGTCTGGACTGGGCTTAAGCTTGGTGCATCGCATCGTTAGCGACCATGATGGTACGGTCGAGGCCCATAGTGCACCGGGCGAAGGCACGCAATTCATCGTGCGGCTGCCGCTTGCACTGGATGATGAACAGAAATCCTCGCGGGTCAAGAGTCCTCCGAGGAAAGACAAGCAGTGAACCATGCGATGAACAGAATCCTGATCGCCGAGGATGAGATCAACGCGCGGGAAGCGCTGGTGGCATTCTTTGAGAGCCAAGGCTTCGAGGTGCGCTGGGCGGCCGATGGCGAGGAAGCGATCCGGATCGGCAGTGAATTTCATCCGGATGTCCTTATTACGGATTGGCTACTGGAAGGTCGCTGCAGCGGCGCCAGCGTGGCCAGGGCATTCGCCCGCAGCGAGCCGCAAACGGCCATTATTTTGGTCTCGGGCTATCCCCTGGCGGAATTGCGGGCGATTACCGCCGACCTCGATGTGGAGGCCTATTTAGAAAAGCCCATCAGCCTGTTCGAGTTGAGCTCTATAGTCGGCAAGGTAGTCGATAAGACAAAAGTTACCAACGGCTCGGGGTACGCGAAGAACTGATCCGCAGGGGATCGTCGCCGCGACGATCCAGTCGCGGGTGAGACGTGTTCTAACGGATGGGGGCTACGGCTCATGGCGAAGGTCCGGATTGTCTACGCGCTGTGCTTGTGTGCCGCTTGGCTCGGCGGCTGCCAGAGCGCCTATTACAATGCGCTGGAGCGGTTTGGCATTGAAAAGCGGGAACTGCTGGTCAGCCGCGTCAAGGATGCGCAGGACTCCCAGCAAGCAGCGAAGGAGCAGTTCGAATCAGCGCTGGAGGCGTTCAAGAGCGTGGTCGACTTCGAGGGCGGCGAGCTCGAGGCGCGTTACGATCAGCTCAATGCAGAATATGAGCAGAGTGTCACCAGAGCAGAAGCGGTCAGCGAACGCATCGGCGCCGTGGAGAGCGTGGCCGAAGCGCTATTCGATGAGTGGCGCTCGGAACTCGATCTATACAATGACCCCGAATTGCGCGCCGACAGCGAACGCAGCCTGGAGATCACGCAGCAGCGTTATGAGCAGCTGATGGAGACCATGCGGCGCGCGGAAGCCACCATGGAGCCCGTGCTGGTGGCCTTCAGGGATCAGGTGCTGGCGCTTAAGCACAACCTCAATGCTAGGGCGATCGCCTCCTTGCGTGAAGAGCGCGCCGTGGTGGAGGCCGATGTCGCGGCCCTAATCGAGCAGATGAACGACGCAATCCGTGAGGCCGAGGCCTTTCTGGCAACACTCGAGCCGCCCAGGGGCTAACGCGCTTTTCTCAATTCCTCATCTTGCAGACGCTGCTTCTTGATGACATGAAGACCTTTTGAGCAGGCTCTATGGGCTTGCCTTTGATTCCGCAAGCCGCCTTCGGGTGCTGATGATCTCGGCCTTCACCGCCCGTAGATAGTCCTTGGTATCATCCGGTAGATCCTGCCTCAGGGCCGTGTCGACCATGGCTGCGATTTCGCCCTCGACGTGCTCGCGCTCGGTAAGCAGCGCGATGCGCTTGTTCTCGGACAGATTCGCCTTGAGGCGCGCGAGCAGGCGCTGCACTGTTTCTCGGTCGCCATCGGCGTTGCGCGGCAGGCTGCCGACCCGCCGGATATGTGCCTCGAGTCGATCCGCGATCTCTCTGCGGCGGCGCGCGAGACTCCGAAACAGCTCGGAGGTCTCGCCGCCTTCCAGCATGCTGGCGGCATCCTCGTAATGATCGGCGGCGTCCTTGCAGTTGACGATCACGTCGTTGAGCGCGATCTGGGCGTCGTTCAGGAGCATTGGTAATCTCGCGTATTGAACCGCAGAACGCGCGGAGAACGCAGAGGAGTCAAACTAGCGTTCAGGACAGTCTGGGTCATCAGCTATAGCATACCCCGCGAACTCTGCGTCCTCTGCGGTTGAATCGCGGGGCTCGCGTGTGACAAGCTAGGGAACATACACCGACAGCGCTTGCGGCACCACCTTGATATAGGCCGGGGTGCGGGTGGTCAGTTCGCCATCGGTGGTGACCGATTTGGGTTTGTCGGTGTGTACCTCGATTTCACGGCACCGCAAGACCAGCACCGACTCCAGGTCGCGATGACGACCCGCCCGCAGAGCGGGCGCAAGCTTTATGAGTTGCCACAGGGACAGCGGCTTGAGGCTGTATAGGTCCAGACGCTGATCATCGATGGCGGCGTCATGCGAGATGTTCATGCCGCCGCCGTAAAAGCGTCCATTTCCGACCGCGATCTGCATAGAACGCACGTGCTCAGAGCGGCCGTCGCAGGTAATCGTCGCCGAGAAGGTGCGCGCGATCTTGGCGGCATCGTATACCGTGCGCGCATAACCAAGTACACCCCACCGGCTTTTGACCTCGCTGGTTAGCTGCCGTGTCACCTGCGCACCCAAGCCAATGCTGGCCGCATTGAAGAAATATTGGCCGTTCACGCGGCCCAGATCGATGCGCAGCAGCTTGCCCGCGCCGATTACCTCGCACGCCTTGACCAGATCGATAGGAATCCCGAGGGTGCGTGCGAGATCATTGGCCGTGCCCATGGGCAATATGCCCAGCGGCAGGTCCGCCTCCACCAGCGATCGAACCGCGCAATTCAAAGTGCCGTCACCGCCACCGATAATCACGCAATCCACCGCGTCACCGTGACGCTCGATGAGTGCCGCCACCTGCCCAGCGCTGTCACCATATTCCTCGATCAGCTCGATACCTTGCGCCTTGAGCACGCACAGTGCGGCCTGCAAGTCGGTGTCACCTTGCCGGCTCTTACGATTAATAAGTAACAGGGCGCGTCGCTGGCTCACGGATTCGTCTCACGTGCGAGCATTATGGAGATCGTATTGACCATCGCGCTGCAGAATATTTCAACTCCTGTAGCACCCACCGCACCAAGCCTTCTGCGAATCTGGTCCAGTGCCCGCGGCGGGCGCGACTCCGCCCGCTGGTTCGCTATACTTCGCGCGCATGGACGGCAGCATCAATAATCCTCTTATCGTGTTACTGATGGCGGTATTTTGCATCCTGCTGTTATGGCAGGCGTCATGGCAACTAGTGCGTCTGACCGCCATCGCACTGCAGGTGCTCGCGTCGCGATTTCCGCGTTCGCATATCATGGCGCGCACCCACCCGCTGCGTGCGGCGCTGGCACGGCGATTGCCACGCAGCTATGCCTTTACGGCCGCTCGGTTGACGCCCTACCGGTTCAGCGGTCTGCCGCTGAGCCTCGTCGTCGTAGCCGCGGTGTACCTGATGTTTCTGCTGGGCGGTCTCATCGAGGAGGTCGTGGAGGCGGAAGAAATTGTCCGCTTCGACGCCGCGATCGATCGAGTCTTGGCCCCCTACCGCGTGCCGCTCCTGATCCAGGCGGAGACCTCGATCAGG
>JAPSGG010000215.1 GCA_031177845.1 Chromatiales bacterium | reverse complement strand
CGCTTATAGGGGCCGCGCCTGTGCCGTCACTGGCGAGTCAGGATCACTCTTCGCAATATGCGCCGCGCGATCAAGAACCGGCAGGTCATCCCACAGCCAGTTACCTCGCGCCGTCGACCCGTCATGATGCCGCGCCCGCGCCGCGACCCGCGGACAAACACGCAACGCCTTACGCGCGCAGACTGGCCGGACGGATGGGCGTTAACTTAGACACCATTGCGGGGACTGGCCCGGACCGCATGATTGTTGCCGAAGACGTCCTGCAAGCGCAGTCATTGGCGCACCCCATTGGCGTAGACCCGCTAGTCGCTCCGTTCGAGCTGTCGCAGTTGCAGGTCATAGGCGAGGGCAGGGCAATGTCCGCAATGGAGCGCGCCGTTAGTCAGAACGTCACGGCGTCGCTGACGATGCCGACCTTTAGCGTAACCATCCTCGCCCGCCCGGATCAGCTCGCGCGCGAGACGAAACGACGCGGTGTGTCGTTAACCGTGGCGATCGCAAAGGCTTGCGCTGCGGCGCTTGCGCACCAGCCCACGATCAATTGGTGTTATCAACCAGTTGATCGTGTGATCGAGCGTGACTTCGTTGACATCGGCATCGCGGTCGCAACCGAAACCGGAGGGCTAGTGACGCCGGTGCTGCGTGGTGTGCACGCGCGAGACGTGAAAGATTTAAACGCCGAATGGAAAGTACTGGTCGAGCGTGCGCGCAACCGGCGCTTGAAGCAAGAGGAATACAGCAACGCCACTTTTCAGATCTCGAATCTGGGCATGTACGGTGTAGCGCAATTCAATGCGCTTCCTACACCAGGCTTGGGTGCGATCTTGGCGGTCGCGGCGACCAGCGAACTTGGTATGCCACTCACCATCACCGCCGATCATCGGGTGATCAACGGTATGCAGGCCGCCCAGTTCTTAAAAATCCTAAAAGAAAATATCGAGCATCCCGAGCACTGGTTGGGCGTGCTCGGGCCGGCGATTTCGGATGGAAACTGGGACTATCAAGTGGCCGTAATCGGCGGTGGCCCAGGTGGCGAAGAGTGCGCCCGTGAGCTGGCCGGTCGCGGCGTGCGTGTCGTAATGATCAATGACTCGCGCTTTCCAGGCGGCGAGTGTTTGTGGCGCGGGTGCATTCCTTCCAAGACCTGGCGCGCAGCGGCTGATCGCATCCGCAACCGCGCGCACGATGCCCGTCTAGGCGTTGAGAATACGACGCGAGTAAAGCTCGACTGGAATCGAATGGAAGCGACACGCCGTGAGATCCTGCAGGCGCGTGGCGACTTGGCCTTGAAGACGGATAAAAGCTTGAAGATCGAAATAGTGCAAGGCATCGCATCGTTTGAATCCGAGCATACTTTGTTTATTGATGTTTCCGCCAACGCCGACAATCCAGCGCAATGCACACCACCCGGCGATCGTGCAACGGGCAAACGCATAAGCGTTGGCGCCGCCGTGATTGCGACCGGTGCACCGCCGTATCTGCCGCCGGTTCCAGGTGTTGAAGAGGGACTCGAATCCGGCGGCGTGTTGACGTCGGACACCATATGGAACCTAACCGCAAAACCGAAGCGGTTGGCAATCATCGGTGCCGGCGCGATCGGCACCGAGATGGCGCAAGTGTTTCAGGACTTCGGCACGCGCGTCACTTTGCTGGAAGCACAGCCGCGCATTTTGCCTGAGACCGATCCTGAGATTGCAATGCGGCTCGCCGAGATCTTGAATGCGGATCCGAACTTGAGCCTACATACCGCTGTGAAAGTGGAATCGATCAGTGGCAAACCCCCTCGCATGAAACTTGACTTTGTTGACCGCGATGGTCAGCGTCATCGAGTTGGTACCGACTATGTGCTTATAGCCACGGGCAAGCGGCCGCAGCTCGAGCCTCTAAACTTGACGGCCGCTGGCGTTGATGTCGCAAACGGTGTGGTCAGGATCGATACGCAAGGCCGCACGTCTGCCGTGCATATATTCGCCGTGGGCGATGCCGTGGGTGGGCTCATGCTCGCCCATACGGCGGCGGCCCAAGGCCGGCTCGCGGCGGCGGCGATGCTGGGTGAAGACGCGCGCTACGACCCAGCCAAAGATGGGGGTGTGATCTTCACACGCCCGCAGGCGGCGTTTGTCGGATGGTCGCTTGCGCAGGCCACCGCGCGCGGGCTTAACGCCGTGGACATCAAAGCCCCGATGGCGCTGGATGCCCAAGCGATGATCACCGGCGAGACCCAAGGCCTCATCAAGTTGGTCGTTGATCGACCCACCCAGCGGATTGTCGGCGTGCACCTGCTGGCCGATCATGCCGATGCGCTGATTGGCGAAGCGGTGCTGATGGTATCCGGCGACATGACCTTAATGCAGGTGGCCGAGGCCATCCATCCGCACCCGACCCAGACCGAGATCTTTAATGATCTCGCGCGCCGGCTGATGTCAAGACTGCATCGCCGCCACACCTCACGCCCACGAACCCTGTCCACCCCGCGCTGAAGGTGCTTCGCGACCCGTCGGTCAGGCAGGACGCTTAAAGCGTTCTGCCTGCGAGCGGGCTTGGATGGCGCTTGCATGGCCTCCTTCACCATCCACGCGGATCGCCGGCTTGCTTTCAATCAGCTCAGCACCTCGTTGGCAACGTACTTGAATTATCCCCTTCGCTATCACAGCACGGGGGTGGGTGGTGGTGCGGGTTCACCAGTACCGGAATTAACCGTACCGGGATCACCACGGGTGTGGAGCGGCAAATAACGTTACGCGCCGGAAGCATGCCGTTTGAGGATAACCAGCCCTGGATGTCCGCGCCCTTGTTCAGTTTCCGCGCGCGTGGTCTGAACTGTTTAGATGAACTTAGTCAGCGGGTTGATTCTAGCAACTTGGCAGCGAGTCGCCTCGCGCCGCGCAGGCACAGATCGGAGCACATTGCCACGGACACTGGTATTCGCTCCAGCAGCGCGGACATGGCGGTATTGCGGTTAAAGGCGGAGATGAAGGCGCCGCGCTCGAGGGCATCGATAATCTTAGGCGCGATGCCACCGGCAACGTAGACGCCGCCGGTGGACAAGTAGCTGAGTGCGAGATTGCCGGTCACCGCGCCATAGATGCGTGCAAAACGATCCACGGCCAGTTCGGCGATAGGTGCATTACCCTCAAGCCCGCGTGTGGAGATCACCGCCGCAGGATCGTGGGCATTGCGCAAAGCTCTTGCCAGATCCGGCGGTTCCGAGACGCGGCCGCTGTCGCGCAGAAACTCGTAGATGCGGATGAGCCCGCGCCCGGAAAGCAATGCTTCATTGCTCACTTGACCGAGGCGAGAAAGGAGATAACGCAGCAGGTCGAGCTCGAGTTCGTCACGGGGCGCGAAGTCGGCATGACCGCCTTCGGTCGGAAGCATTACATAACGGTTCTCCTGCCATACCATCGCGCCTTGCCCCAGGCCGGTGCCTGCCGCGATGATGAGGCGCACACCTCGCACCTCCGGCTCGCCCGCCTGCAGGACGCGCAAGTCGGCGTTAGACAGATCATTCACGCCGTGTCCCATGCCGTGCATGTCATTGACCAGCAGCACCCGATCAATTCCGAGCTCTGCGGCGAGCTGCTCGGCATCAAGCCGCCAGGGAAGATTGGTGAGTTTGGCCTTCTGGTCGCGCACGGGACCCGCAACCGCGAAGCATGCAGCTTGCGGTCGGACGCTTCGATGATCTCTCAAGAACTCATCGACGATCGCTGCGAGCGTCACATAGCGGTGACTGGTGAAGCTGCGCGTGGTGGCGACGTGCTCGGTACCCCCGTCGGTATCGACAAGTTCCAATAGCGTTTTCGTGCCGCCGATGTCACCGGCCAGTATCTTCATGCAGTAGATGTCTACAGACGGAACGCAGTCACTCGGTAAGTAAGCCCGCGAATAACGGCATCATGCGCCATCGGATCATTGCCCTGGTTGTTGTGCATCTTCAAACACACCAAACACCACGAGACGCGATCAAGCTCTGCGCAGACTTGGCAAAGAAAGCTATATCGACGTCCTAACCCCCTTCATACTTAAAGCTCACCTTGAGCTTAACTCGAAACTGATCCACCTCGCCGGCGTCATTGACAGTGACATCGAATTCAGACACCTCGGCGACGCGTAGATTGCGCAGCGACGCACGGGCCGTGGTCAGTGCTTCTTTGACTGCATCCTCCCAACTGGTCGGGCTGGTGCCAATTACATCGATTACTCTATAGACGGTCATCAGGCTCTCCTTACGTTAAACGAATGCGTGACCCCAGTGCCACTTAAAGGCGACATCACGGGTGATGGCACCTTTAAGTGTAACCTACTCCATATACACCAAAACTCAACTCATCCGGCAGCAAGCCCAGAGAGAGTCACCGTTGTTGAGGCTGGC
>JAPSGG010000214.1 GCA_031177845.1 Chromatiales bacterium | reverse complement strand
CACCGCTTGGGCATTCAAGCATTCGAGCCCGTGCTGGTGGAGGGCAAGGCGATCCAGTTGCACCCGCTAGTATGTGCGGCATTCAATGCTGACTTCGATGGCGACCAGATGGCGGTGCACGTCCCGTTATCCATCGAGGCGCAGCTTGAGGCGCGCGCGCTGATGATGTCCACCAACAATATCCTCTCACCGGCGCACGGCGACCCGATCATCGTGCCGTCCCAGGATATTGTGCTGGGTCTTTACTACATGACCCGCGAGAAGATCAACGCCAAAGGAGAAGGCATGCGATTCGCCGATGTGGCGGAGGTGCATCGGGCCTACGAGAGCCGACAAGTCGAATTGCACGCGCGCATCAACGTTCGCGTTCGCGAGGTCGCAATGGATGAGGATGGTGGGCGTGAGGAAAGGCTGACCCGGGTGGAGACCACGGTCGGGCGGGCCCTGCTGTCGCAGATCCTGCCCGAGGGCCTTACGTTCGACTACGTCAACCGCAATCTGGACAAGCGGGCGATCTCAAGGTTGATCAACGCCTGCTACCGGCAGGTGGGCCTCAAGGATACCGTCATCTTTGCCGACAAATTGATGTACACGGGCTTTTACTATGCTACCCGCGCCGGCATCTCGTTCGGCGTTGACGATATGGTGGTGCCGCAGGAGAAGGAGACGATCCTTGCGGCTTCCGAGCGCGAGGTCAAGGAGATAGAAAACCAGTACACCTCCGGGTTGCTGACCAAGGGTGAGCGCTACAATCGCGTGGTGGACATCTGGTCGCGCACCAACGATCAGGTGGCCAAGGCGATGATGGCCAAGTTGGGCAGCGACGTGGTCACAGACGCGGAGGGCAAAACCGCGACGCAGACCTCGTTCAACTCGATCTTCATGATGGCGGATTCCGGCGCCCGCGGTTCGGCGGCGCAGATTCGCCAGCTCGCGGGCATGCGGGGCCTGATGGCCAAGCCCGATGGCTCCATCATCGAGACGCCCATCACCGCGAATTTCCGTGAAGGTTTGAACGTCCTGCAGTACTTCATCTCCACGCATGGTGCCCGCAAGGGTCTGGCGGACACTGCCTTGAAGACCGCGAATTCGGGTTATCTGACCCGCCGCCTCGTGGACGTGGCGCAGGATATGGTCGTCACCGATGAGGATTGCGGGACCCGTGAGGGCTTGATGATGAAGCCCATCATCGAGGGCGGCGACGTGGTCGAACCGCTGCGCGAACGCGTGCTTGGGCGTACGGTCGCCGACGACCTTTATGCGCCGGGCCAGGACGAGCCACTGATCACCGCCGGAACCTTGCTGAACGAACAGCAGGTGCAGAAGCTCGAGGATATGGGCGTGGATGAGATCAAGGTACGCTCCGCGATCAACTGCCAGACCCGCTATGGGGTCTGCGCGGCCTGTTATGGGCGCGATCTGGCGCGCGGCCATGTCGCCAACAAGGGTGAGTCCGTCGGTGTGATTGCGGCGCAGTCCATCGGCGAGCCCGGCACCCAGCTGACTATGCGCACCTTCCACATCGGCGGCGCCGCCAGCCGGGCTGCGGCTGCGAGCAGCATCACGATCAAAGCACCCGGTCACATCCGCCTGCACAACATCAAGATCGTCAAGCACGAGAGCAGCGGCAACAATGTCGCGGTCTCGCGCTCCGGCGAACTGGGCCTGATCGATGCCCAAGGCCGCGAGAAGGAGCGCTATAAGGTGCCGTATGGGGCGGTCATCTCGGTCAATGACGGCGATGCGGTCGAGCCGGGGCAGGTGGTGGCGAGCTGGGATCCGCACACGCACCCCATCATCACCGAGGTCGCGGGCGTCATCTCTCTGATCGACTTCGTTGAGGGCGTCACGGTCAACAAGCAGATCGACGAGGTCACCGGCCTGAGTTCACGGGTGATCTCGGACCCCAAGACGCGAGGCTCGGGGGGCAAGGATCTGCGGCCTATGGTCAAGCTGACCGATAACGATGGTGTCGAGCTGGCACTGGCGGGTACCGATATCCCCGCTCAATACGCCCTGCCGCCAGGCGCGATCATCAGTCTCACCGATGGAGCCAAGGTCGCCGTGGGCGACGTCATCGCGCGCATCCCGCAGGAGTCCTCCAAGACGCGAGACATCACTGGCGGTCTGCCGCGGGTGGCGGATCTGTTCGAGGCCCGCAAGCCCAAGGAGGCGGCCATTCTCGCCGCCCGCTCGGGTACCGTGGGCTTTGGCAAAGACACCAAGGGCAAGATGCGGCTGGTGATCACCGATGAGAACGGCGAGTCGGTCGAGGAACTCATTCCGAAGTGGCGGCACGTCAACGTGTTCGAAGGCGAGCACGTCGAGAAGGGCGAGATCATCTCCGACGGCGAACTCAATCCTCACGATATCTTGCGATTGCTGGGCGTCAACGCGCTGGCCGAATACCTGGTCAAGGAGATCCAGGATGTGTATCGACTGCAGGGCGTCAAGATCAACGACAAGCATATCGAGGTCATTATTCGCCAGATGTTACGCAAGGTCGAGATCGTCGAGCCTGGCAATACCCGTTTTCTCCGCGGCGAGCAGGTTGAGGCCGCCCGCCTGGTGGAGGAGAACGAGCGTGTCGAGCGTGAAGGCAAACAAAAGGCCACCTTCGAACCGGTGTTATTGGGCATAACCAAGGCTTCGCTGGTGACGGAATCATTCATCTCGGCAGCCTCTTTCCAGGAGACCACGCGGGTGCTCACGGAATCCGCTGTGCGCGGCAGCCGCGACGATCTGCGCGGCCTCAAGGAGAACGTCATCGTCGGCCGGCTGATTCCGGCCGGCACCGGCCAGGCTTACCACGACGAACGGCGCCGCCGGCGCTCCGGCGAGTTCATTGAGATCACTGTGCCCAGCCAGGCGGTGGAGGCCGGACAGGAGAACGATCGGGCTGAGACGCCGGAAGAGGCGGGTGCGCATAATGCCGGCGGCTGAGGGATAATGGCATACCGCAGCGTACCCAATATGTGGACTGCCGGATGTAGTTGCCGCGGTGCGTGGAAGCTATACCCAATGGCGGCAGGCCGCTGTTTGACACGCTGGCCAAGAGTTTCTAGAATCCCCGGTTCCGACAGGCCGGCTAGCGCCGGCCTGTCCTTCTTTGAGGATCTTTGAATTGATTAGGGATTCCTGAACTGGGGAGATGCCTAAGTGGCGACCATCAATCAATTAGTGCGCAACCCGCGCAAACGCCGGCGCGAGAAGAGCAGCGTTCCCGCCTTGGAAGCCTGCCCGCAGAAGCGCGGCGTGTGCACGCGCGTCTATACGACGACGCCGAAGAAGCCCAATTCGGCCCTACGCAAAGTGGCGCGCGTGCGTCTGACCAACGGTTACGAGGTGGCGAGCTATATTCCTGGTGAAGGACACAACTTACAGGAACACTCCGTAGTGCTGATTCGCGGCGGCCGCGTCAAGGATCTGCCCGGCGTGCGTTATCACACCGTGCGCGGCAGCCTCGATACGCAGGGCGTGCAGAATCGCCGGCAAGGGCGCTCGAAATATGGCGCCAAGCGGCCGAAAGCTTAACAGCGGAGTCCGTACACCGTGTCGAGAAGAAGAGAAGTCCCCAAACGCCGGCTGCTGCCGGACCCCAAGTACGGCGACGTGCAACTTGCAAAGTTCGTCAACATGCTCATGCTGCGCGGTAAGAAGTCCATAGCCGAGCGCATCGTCTATGGTGCGCTCGACCAAATTAAGTCTAAGAAAGGGGACGAGGGTCTGGAGGTTTTCGGCAAGGCGCTGGAGAACGTGCGCCCATTGGTAGAGGTCAAATCCCGCCGAGTCGGTGGCGCGACTTATCAGGTGCCCGTCGAGGTGCGTGCGCCGCGCCAGGCGGCGTTGGCGATGCGCTGGATCGTCGATGCGGCGCGCAAGCGCGGCGAAAAATCCATGATCAATAAACTTGCGGGTGAGCTTATGGATGCCGCCGACAGTAAAGGCGCTGCCGTGCGCAAACGTGAAGATACGCACCGCATGGCGGAGGCGAACAAGGCCTTCTCGCATTACCGCTGGTAAGGCTTATTCTATAGGGCCGACATTCGGCCCGCAGGTGGCTCGCGGGTTGAATCCCGTCTTACGTAGCCCTACATACATAAATTAACCATTATTTTCTAGAGCTTCAGAGGTCTTCAGTGCCCCGCAAAACGCCAATCGAGCGCTACCGTAACATCGGTATCACCGCGCACATTGACGCCGGTAAAACGACAACGACTGAGCGTGTCCTGTTTTACACGGGCGTCTCCCATAAGATGGGCGAGGTGCATGACGGCGGCGGCCGTGGTGCAGCTGCCGGCCCCGCTGGCGCCCGAGGTCGCGAAGTTCTCGGAGTTCACGAAGCCGGTGATCGTTCCGGTCAACGTCGGGTTGTCGGC
>JAPSGG010000213.1 GCA_031177845.1 Chromatiales bacterium | reverse complement strand
CGAGAGAGTCATCATTTAATGCTCAAGAGAATAGGATGTGTCGTACTGCTCGTGCTGGGGGGCTTCGGTCATTGCCGCGCCAGCGCCGATGTGCCAGCCGATAAGATCCTGAGGCTTGCTCAGGCTGAGCGGCCCGAGGCCATGGAGACCTGGGAGGCGCTCGTCAGCATCGACACGGGAACCGGTTATAAGGAAGGTCTCGCTCAGGCCGAGTACCTGCTCGTCGGAAGACTGCAAGCGCTGGGCGCGGACGTGGGGGTGAGATCTGCCAAGCCCTTGGCGGGCAACAACATCGTTGCGAGATTTCGGGGCAGGGGCGAGAAAAACATCCTATTGATGATCCACTACGACACGGTCTTCCCACCCGGCGAAGCAAAGCGGCGACCCTTCCGAGTGAAGGGCGGGCGAGTGTATGGCCCGGGCGTGGCCGATGCCAAGGGCGGAATCGCGATCATCCTGCACGCCCTTCAGATGCTCAAAGGCTTGAGCTTCAATGGCTACGGTCTGCTTACGGTGTTCTTTAATCCGGACGAAGAAACCGGCTCGCTCGGCTCGCGCGATCTCATCAAAAAGCTCGCATCGCGCCACCATTATGTGCTCTCGTACGAACCGCCAGACCAGGAGGGGGTCACGGTTCAAACGAACGGGATCAATCAGCTGAAGTTGACAGTAAAGGGTCGCGCCGCGCATGCCGGTGCAGCACCGGAGGAAGGCCGCAACGCGGCCATCGAACTCGCGCATCAGCTGCTCCAACTGAACGATCTGGGCGACCCCGAGAAAGGAACCACCGTGAACTGGACGATCGCTAAGGCGGGGACCAAGGCCAACATCATTCCTGCATTCGCAAGGGCCGAAGGCGACATGCGTTACACGGACAGGCACGAACCCGATCGCGTCCTGCGTGATGCTCAGCGCATAATCCAAGAGCATCTGATTCCGGATACGGAGGTTACGATCGAACTGGAGCGCGGGCGTCCGCCGCTTTTGAGCAACGAGTCATCATTGGAATTGGCCGCGCTTGCCGAAAGGATCTATCAGGACATTGGACGCGAATTGCGTCCAATCACCATGCGCTTCGGAACGGATGCGGGGTACGCCTATCAGGCTGGGGGCGCCAATCCTGCGGTGCTCGAGACGCTGGGTGTCGTTGGTGGCCGCCTGCATTCACCGGAGGAGTTCGCGGAATTAAGCAGTGTCGCGCCCCGTTTGTACCTGACAACGCGCATGATCGTAGAGCTGTCGCTCAGCGAGTAATCCAACCCTCGTTTAATCGATCGGGTGCGGGTTGCACGCCAGGCTTTGGATCAGGCATATTCTTTGGGATGAGGGTCAAGATCGAGCGAATTGCAGTTCATCAAGACGCGCGGGGGAGCGTGTTCGAACCACTGGCGGCTGATAGCCTGGTCGCGCAGCGAAATGTACACGTCGTATTGACGCAACCGGGAGCGATACGGGGCAACCACTATCACACGCGGGGGACGGAAACAGTGGCAGGATCGGGTCCGATGCTGATCCGCCTGCGCGACGGGGACGAGCGTATGGACTTGGAGGTTGCCGAGGGAGAGGTCATCAAGCTGACCATCCCGCCGGGTGTGGCGCATGCCTTCAAGAACACTGGCCGCGCACCCAACGCGATGATCGCATTTAATACCGAGCCCCATGATCCCGCAGCACCGGACGTGGTGCGGGAGGTGTTGATCGAACCGTGAAAGGGGCCTGAATCCAAGGCCAGGTCATGGGGTCCTCTCCCGCTAGGGTGAGGCATAGAGCGAACGCCTATCGAAGACCGACGATCCTGCGGATGAGCCTCGGTTCGTCGGGTAGCAGGTCTGCCTCGGCTAAACGGGGCGTCAGTTCTCGCCATGGTTCATGCAGGTCGAACGCCTGCCTGAATAACGGCAGCGACTCGTCAATGCGGCCCATATTCACGAGCGCGACGGCGTGCCAGTACAGCATCTCTGCACGACGGTCGGCCGGTATGCCAGGCTGCCCGGTAACGAGTTGCGCGGCATTGCCGTATTCGCGCAGCGCTGTCTCATTGTCCTCATGTTCTATCGCGAGATCGCCGGCGTTCATGTGCTGGTAAGCGCGGGCCAGCGTGAGCAGGCGGCGAAGTTCCGCCAGTGGTCGCGGATTGTCATCCACTCGCAGATCGAATATCCGATCCGCCCATGGCTTGCCGGTCGATTCATCGCGCACCACGATCAGCGCGGCCGACTGTTTGCCGCGGCTATCTCCCCCGACGCGCTGCGCCGCTTCAAGCGCAGCAAGCATGCGCTCGGCGAGATCGCCCTCTGTGTCTTCGAAAGCGCGCGCCATCGCCGGCCAAACTTTATCATTGGCCATCAGGTTTGCCTGGACGGAGTAGTGCTCTCCCGCAGTAAACGTTCCAAGGTCAGAACCCGCACTGGTAGCCGACTTGGCCGGGCCGCCGACCGCGTGGCCTGCGGCCTGGATGTTGTTGGCGCCCGTCCAGGCCGCCGCTTCGCCTTGAACGTCAATCATCCCGACTTGGCGGATTTCGGGATGGTCGTCGGCGACGAGCAGGCCTTGCAACGCATCCGGCGCGCTACGGCCGACGCGCATCATATCGAGACCAAGCTCTCCGTAGCTCGGATCGATGAACGACTGCGTAGTCACCGCGCCCACGCCCGCTTCCGCCCATGTTACGGTGCAACCCACGCAGAACCAATGTGACTGCGCGGCCACACCGATCTGTCCCGCATTAGGATCGTAAGCAACGATCGAATAGGTGTTGACGAGCCGCTTCGGCAGCGAAGATGGTTGGGCGACCAGCGGAACGGCGAGCAACAAGATGACGAGCGTGCGGCGCATCAAAATTCTCCCAGCAGACGTTGCTGTGCTCAGATTTCGCAGCTTGGCTAGGCCATACGCCGGCCTGAATTGCCGCTGCCAGTTTATCTCTTGGCACGTCCTATATTTACTTCCACAATATGGCAGTTGCCAATTTATGTAACGCGTCTACAAGTCCATGAGCAAGAATCCGAATGGTTTCATGAGCTATGTCCGTTTCGACGATCAGCACGAGAACGGACGCTTGAGCCAGTTGTGCGACCGCCTGAGCGGTGAGGTGCGCATGAAGACTGGGGAGGAGTTTCACATCTTCCAAGGCCGCAACGACATTGCCTAGGGCGAGCAATGGCAGCAGCGAATCGATGAGTCCCTCGACGCCGTCACCTTTCTCATATCGATCATTACACCGGGTTTCTTCAAAAGTGTGGGGTGCCGTAATGAACTGCAACTCTTTCTTGAGCGCGAGAAACGTCTCAACCGGGGCGATCTGATCCTTCCGGTCTACTACGTCAGCTGCCCTATCCTCAATGATGAGGCGGAGCGGGCGAGCGATCCGCTAGCAAATTATCGCCGACCGCCAACATGTCGGTTGGCGGGAACTGCGCTTTGAGCCTTTCACCTCGCCTCAGGTGGGCACGATGCTCGCCAAGAAGTCTACGCAGATCGTCCGGGCGCTGGGACGGCATCAGCCAAAGCGCAAATCCGCCCCAGGTCCTGCTGCGCCTCATAGAGAGCGCGCACAGGGCGCTTCCATGGCGACTTCGAAGCTCGTGGAATCTGCCGTATAGGTGGCGGAGACCGCACGCGGTCCTGCGCCAAAGATGGAGCCGCCCACGCGGGTGGTGGACGCCCTGCATCGCGGCGATTACTCCACTTTGAGGGCTGCGCTCAGGACAGCCAAACCCGGCGACAAGATTCTCTTGCGCCCCGGCTTGTATCGGGAGGGGGTCGTGGTTGATAAGCCCGTCGAGATCATCGGCGATGGCGGGCTTGGCGAAGTAGTAATCGAGGCAACGGAGCAAAACACCATCCTGTTCAAGACAACCGTGGGCCGCACCGCAAATCTCACGCTGCGGCAGGCCGGCAGCGGAGATTGGTATTGCGTCGATATCGCTCAGGGCCGTGTCGACTTGGAGGGCTGCGACGTCAGCAGTCTAAGTCTCGCGTGTGTGGGGATCCATGAAGGGGCCGATCCCCGGCTGCGCCGCAACCGCATCCACGATGGAGGGTCGGCCGGTATCGTTGTGCATGAAAACGGCCAAGGGACGCTGGAGGACAATGACATCTTCGCCAACGAGCATGTCGGCATGGCGATCAAGGAAGGCGGCAATCCCACCTTGCGACGCAACCACATCACAAAGAACCGCTATGCAGAGATCTGGATTTATGAAGGTGGCCGCGGTGTCTTTGAAGACAATGACTTGCGCGGGAATACGGGGGCGCCTGGCATATTGCGGCAGACTGCGAGGACAAGGTGAGGCGAGCGCGAAATCAGGAATAGGCGTTGCGGGTGGAGTCTGTGGAACCTGTGCGCAGATGTCGCACCTGGGACAAAGCAGAGACGCGG
>JAPSGG010000212.1 GCA_031177845.1 Chromatiales bacterium | reverse complement strand
CGCGCAGCCGGCGGGCGAAGTCTATGATGCCGGTCTTGTCCGAGACGCTGATCAGGGCCCGCGCAGGCCGGACTGGAAGGTCATTCATGGATGACTCGGTAAAAATGGCACACTAAGACGCGCCCCGCGGCGCGACTAGGAATGAGATTCAACGCCGCGCAGCCGCATATATTAAGTGGCGCGATTCGGGTCAATCCAAACCGTAGTGCTTCAGCTTCTTGCGCAGCGTGCCGCGATTCAGACCCAGACACTGCGCGGCCTTGCTCTGGTTGCCATCGCAGTGTTCCATCAGGATCTCGAGCAGTGGCCGCTCAACCTCCTCTATGACCAGTTTATAGAGCCCGTCCGGCTGGTGGCCATTGAGCTGATCGAAGTAGAGTGTCATGGCGGTGCGCACCGCGCTGCACAACGGCTGTTTCCGCCGTTCGACATCGGGTACCACCGGTTTCGTATTTTGCGCCGTTCGCATAGTTATGATCTCCGGCCGACCTGCGTCGTGCGAGTTCAGGAGGGCGCCGGCCCCCAAACCTGGCTATCGGCCGGCTGTAAAGCCTTCCTTGTTGAAAATAGACGATATGCCCACCCGCTACGCGCGTGCCGGTGGGAATAATACAAATGCAGATGCCGTGCCAATTGCTCTTGTTGATTATTGCGGTGGTGCGTGAAGGGCCCTATAGGGGCCGGTATGATGGCACTCGCGTCAAACGCTGCCAAGTCCTTTTAGATTTTTTTTGCAGCGCACCGACGCTGGAGATCGGGACTTGTAATTCAGCGCCACTCCCAGGCTTTCATTTAGCACGTAAAGCTGACTCGCGGTGACGTTTCGCCCCCGGCGGAATTCGGGGCAGAGCTTGCGACCAATGCGTCGATGTCCTTGCTGCATCCTCTAAAATAAGGCGAACTCAAAGGCGGTAGCATTCACACCCGGATCAGGCACCTGCACGCTGGCCCTGACCGGTGCATCCGGCGTCATCAGTGCGGCGGGATCCGGCCTGCGCATTAGATACTCCTCCGGCTTGAAGCGATGCGCGGCCACGATCGTGCCCTGCAGGTTGGTGAACGACACCTGCATCAGCGGATACGGTTGCGGAAACGGCGCTTTGTTCACCAACGTCGCGGTAATCATCAGAGCGTCCGGCCGGGCCGGATGCGTGTGGACGCTGCGCTTGATGATCTGGATGTGCTCGACGTCGCGACGAGGCCTCATCTCGCAGGCCACGTATTCGCAGGCTTTCCTAATCCAGTTCACCAGCAGTGGATAATTCGCGAGGCGCTCGCGGTAATAATAGGCATATCCGGCGGTCAACAGCGGTCCCAGCGCCAGCAGAAGGATGCCGCCATAGAGGATCCCGCGCCGCCCGCGGGGTGGATGATCAGGCGGATCGAGGTAGTACTGTACCTCCGGCCGCATAGTGTCTTCGGGGGCCGATTGTTCGGCCTTGGGGTCTTCACCTCTGGGTCTTTGGGGGCCGCCTGCAGGCGCGGGTGACTTCAGCGCGCGCGCCATCTCCGCTTTAGACTTCTGCTTGCGTGCGATGGCGGACTTGGATCGGTCGGGGGCGGCCGTCTCCTTGGGCGTGGCAGGCACGTGTGCAGCACCCTCGGAGCGCAGACGCTTGATATTCTCATTGCCGTTGAAGATGACGTTGCATTTGCCGCAGCGTACCATGCCGCCCGCCGCCGACAACTGCTCATGGCTTACGCGGAACACCGACCTGCATGAAGGGCATTGCGTTTGCATGACGTCACCGACGCGCGCCGGCGCCCCGCGGCCTGTTCAACACCCCATCTATCGCCTCGTTCCCTCCAACAACACCCATCCCTCTTTCTCGCGCGTCCGGCAAAACTCGAACCACGGCGCGTAGACCGCGCTTGATTCGTCGATTTGGCCCTGTAGCAATCCCGACAATACGAGCTTTCCGCCCGATTTTACGCACGATGCGAAGTCTTTCGCCAGTTCGATCAAAGGACGCGCCAGGATGTTAGCCAGCAACAGGTCGGCGAGAGTGCAAGGCAGATCACTTGGATGACAAGCGAGCATTTGCTCGCTACCGATACCATTACGCGCCGCATTCGCACGCGTGGCGAGTAGCGCCTGGGGATCAATATCCACCGCAAGTGCGCGGCGCGCGCCCAACTTGAGGGCCGCGATCGCGAGAATTCCCGAGCCGCAGCCGTAATCGATGATGCGGGCATTCACAGGCGGGTTGGCGTCCAGCCATTCCAGACACAATGCCGTGGTTGGATGCGTGCCGGTGCCGAAAGCAAGTCCGGCATCGAGCCGAATGTCTATCTTCGTGCCATCCGGTTCATCATAGGTGGTCGGCAGAATCCGCAAGCGAGTTCCGAATCGCAGCGGCTTGAAGTCATTCAAACACGCGCGCGCCCAGTCTCGCTCGGCCACAGACTTGATGTCGCACCCGCAGTTCTCATTTGCGATTGCATGCAGCGCATGGCGCAGCGGTTCAGTCTCGACGCCAGCGCTGAACAGACCGGTCACAATGATACGCGGCCACACCGGAGTTTCACCCGGTAATGGCTCGAGCACGGGATCGTCGGCGGCATCGCGCAGCGTAATGGATAGCGCACCATGCTCGAGCAGCGCCTCTTCAACCCGATCGAGGTGCGCGCGGTCGGTGGTGATGGAGATTTGAAGCATCAACGATAGCTGCGTTCTTTACATCCTTCCGGTGAGGTCCCTAGTCAGCTGTCTCAGAGCCCCAGCTTCTTCTCCAGGTAGTGTATATCCGTCCCGCCGCGCTGAAAGTTAGCGTCGTTCACGATGTCGCGGTGCAGCGGGATATTGGTCTTGATACCCTCGACGACCGCCTCGCTGAGCGCGCCGTCCATGCGCCTGATGGCGGCCTCGCGCGTGTCGCCGAAGGCGATCAGCTTGCCGATCATGGAGTCGTAATAGGGCGGCACGGTATAACCGTTGTAAACGTGCGAATCCACGCGGATGCCCGGCCCCCCGGGGCTATGGAAATGCGTGATGGTGCCGGGCGAGGGCATGAAGTTGTTCGGATCTTCTGCATTGATGCGGCATTCGATGGCATGGCCTCGAAACTGAATGTCCTTCTGCCGGTACGTCAGCCTCTCGCCGCCGGCGATCAGCAGTTGCTGTTTGACGATATCGATGCCCGTCACCATCTCCGTGACTGGATGCTCCACCTGTACTCGCGTGTTCATCTCGATGAAATAGAACTCACCATCCTCGTACAGGAACTCGAACGTGCCGGCGCTGCAATAACCGATGCGTTTACACGCCTCCACTACCAGACTGCCGAGCTTACTGCGCTGCCGCTCCGTGAGGTCGGGCGCAGGCGCCTCCTCGATGATCTTCTGGTGCCGGCGCTGCATGGAGCAGTCTCGCTCGCCCAGGTGGATGGTGTTGCCATGGTTGTCTGCCATCACCTGAAATTCGATGTGGCGCGGTCGTTCCAGGTATTTCTCCATATACACGGTGTCGTTGCCGAAGGCGGACAGCGCCTCGGCGCGTGTGAGCGCGATCGAACTCAGGAGCGCGCCCTCGGCATGCACCACGCGCATGCCGCGCCCGCCGCCACCGCCCGCCGCTTTGATGATCACGGGATACCCGATCTGTTTGGCGAGCCGCAGATTGGCATCCTGGCTGTCGTCTATCGGGCCTTCGGAGCCGGGTACGCAGGGCACGCCGGCCTTGCGCATCGCGTCTCGGGCCGAGATCTTGTCGCCCATCAGCCGAATGGTCTCCGGTCGCGGTCCGATGAAGGTAAAGCCGCTGGATTCCACGCGTTCGGCGAAGTCGGCGTTCTCGGAGAGGAACCCGTAGCCGGGATGGATCGCGACGGCGTCAGTGACCTCGGCCGCGCTAATGATGGCGGGAATGTTTAGGTAGCTTTCAGCGGAGGCAGCCGGGCCAATGCAAACCGACTCGTCGGCCAATCGTACATGCATCAGATTGCGATCGATGTCCGAATGCACCGCCACGGTCTTTATGCCGAGTTCTCGGCAGGCGCGCAGGATGCGCAGCGCGATCTCGCCACGATTGGCGATGACGACCTTGTCCAGCATGGGCTACGAGACTAGGGCAGGAAATGGCACTAATCGATGATAAACAGACTCTGGCCGAATTCCACGGGTTGCCCGTTTTCGGCCAGTACGGCGGTGATGACGCCGGCCTTGTCCGCCTCGATCTGATTCAACATCTTCATAGCCTCGATGATGCACAGCGTATCGCCCACCTCAACTTTTTGACCGATATCCACGAACGGTTTAGCCCCCGGCGACGGCGCTCGATAAAAGGTGCCGACCATTGGCGAAGTAACATGATGGCCAGACATCGTCGGCTCCGTTTCCTGCGCCTGCGCCGGCGGTGTACCGGATTGCGTTACCGTTTCGCCAAGGC
>JAPSGG010000211.1:323-4388 GCA_031177845.1 Chromatiales bacterium | reverse complement strand
AATGACTCTGATAAAGGTGTCGAGGGCAGGCTCGAATAGCGCTGGGTCGGTGAGGCTGCGCAGCGACGCTGAAGCCTGATCGCGATCCACGTCGGAGGCGTATTGCGCGCCCACGCTCTCGAAGCGGATCGCGATCTGATCTGCATCCAACGCTTCGCTGCCTTCATTGAGCAGCGCACCGGTCATGCGGGCCAAACCGAATTGCGTGCCGTCGCGCGCGCTACCCGCGTCGAACACCAAGCGCATATTGACGATCGGGAGTTCCGGCGCCCGAGAGAAGTAGACCCTGATGCCGTTGTCGGTCTCCCAGTGCTGGATGTTCAATCCTGCCTTGGCGCAAGGCGCCAACGCGGCGGGCGCAAGTGCAAGGAACGACTTGATGAGAGGCATTAACCGCATGTGCTCTCCATTTGCCTTGGATGGTGTTGTGATGCTGGGGGGAATTTGCCCGGCTCGACGCCGGCGCTAACGCATGTCGCCAGGGGTCTGCGGCCCGGGCGCCTGCGGCGGCGAGCCTCGAGGCTCGCCGCCAGCGATGGTGGCGATCGCTATCGGCTCCAGTAGGGCCACGGTCTTGTGCTCCTCGACCAAATATTTGCGCGCGACCTCGCGCACCTGTTCGGCCGTCACCGCTTTAATGCGTTCCACATACTCCTGTGCGGTTTCCCAGCCGAGGCCAACCGTCTCCAGCGCGCCGAGACGCATGGCCTGGGTCATCACCGAATCCCGGGCATAGACCTCCGAGGCGACCACCTGGGTCTTAATACGCTCAAGTTCGGCGGGACTCACCAGATTATTGCGCAGCTCGTCGATCTGTTCGTACAGCGCTTGCTCCACCTCCGCGACGGTACGCCCAGTGGCGGGCGTCCCATCGAGCAGGAATAGACCATCATAGCGCGTGTACATGTCGTACCCGGCGCCAGCGCTGGCGGCGACTTCCTGTTCGCGCACCAGGCGCTCGCTCAAGCGTGAACTGCGGCCTGCGTCCAGCACGCCCGACAGCACCGTAAGCGCGTATGGCTCCCATTCCCGCTTGCTTAAATACAGGGAAGGCGCCTTGTAGGCGAGCATAAGGTACGGAAGTTCAGCGGGCGCTTTGACGACCGCGCGCCGCTCTCCGCGCTGGGGCGCTTCCGGCCGTGGCTGCCGCTCTGGCAGCGCCTTCGGTTCGAAGCCGCCGAAATATTTCTTGGCCAGTTTGTATACGGCGTCTGGCTCGACGTCGCCGACCACAACCAGCGTCGCATTGTTAGGCGCGTACCAAAGCTCATACCAGCGGCGCACGTCTCCAATCGTGAGGCTTTCTAGATCGCTCATCCAGCCGATGATCGGATGATGGTAAGGACTGTGATTGAAGGCAGTGGCATTTAGCTGCTCATAGGTCAGCGACTGTGGATCGTCTTCGGTGCGCAGCCGGCGCTCTTCCTTGACAACTTCGATCTCTTTGAGAAATTCATCCTTGGGCAGCGTCAGGTTGCGCATGCGGTCCGCTTCCAGCTCCAACGCGATCTCCAGCCGGCTCTTCTCGAGCAGCTCGAAGTACGCGGTGTAGTCGCGGCTGGTAAACGCGTTCTCCTGGCCTCCAATTTCGGCGATGATGCGGGAAAATTGGCCGGCCGGATATCGCTCGGTGCCTTTGAACATCATATGCTCGAGCACGTGCGAGATCCCGGTGATGCCGCTGTGTTCGTCCGCGGAGCCGACCCTGTACCAGACCTGCACTACGACCACCGGGGCGCGGCGGTCCGACTTGACCAGCACCTTTAAGCCGTTCTGGAGCTCGTACTCATGCACCTGAGACTTGAGGTCGGTCTGGGCGGGCACGGGCGCCGCGACTATGCTCAACAGCGCGGCCAAGATCGCCGGGACAAAAGTTTTCGGCATCATCGGTTAATGCGTCCTTCTAAGAGTGTTACGATTAGCGGAAACCTATTCTCTGACTTCCGTAATCATGTTCGGTTTCAAATCCAAAGACCAGTCGGCAGCATCGCCGAATCCTGCAGCCGCGCGCCAGCCGGACCAACCTGCCGCGCGTGAAGGCCTCTTCGCACGCCTGCGGCAGCGCCTGTCCAGAACGAGCAACACGCTGACCGAGGGCATGGCCGCGTTCGTGCTTGGCAAGAAGGAGATCGACGACGAACTGCTCATCGAGCTGGAGGATCGTCTGCTGCTGGCCGATGTGGGCGTCGATGCCACCCGCGAGCTCATCGACCGGCTAACGACGCGCGTCAAACGCCGACAGCTGGCGGACCCAGCAGCGCTGATAGCCGCGCTGCACGAGGAGATGGCAGCGATGCTTGCGCCGGTCAGTCAACCGCTGACCGTCGATGCAAAGGCCAGACCCTTCGTGATCCTGGTGGTCGGGGTCAATGGTGTCGGCAAGACCACTACGATCGGCAAGCTGACTAAGCGGCTGCAGCAAGAAGGGCTATCAATCATGCTCGCAGCTGGCGATACGTTTCGTGCCGCCGCGGTCGAGCAGTTGCAGACCTGGGGCGAGCGCAATCGCGTGCCGGTCATTGCGCAGGCGAGCGGGGCGGACAGCGCCTCGGTGATCTTCGATGCCCTGCAAGCGGCGCGCGCGAGGCAGGCGGCGGTGCTCATCGCCGATACCGCAGGCCGCCTGCACACGCAGACCAATCTCATGGACGAACTCAGAAAGGTCAAACGCGTGATGGCCAAGCTCGATGAAACCGCGCCGCATGAGATCATGCTGGTGGTCGATGCCGGCACCGGACAGAATGCTCTGCGTCAAGCCGAGGAATTTCACCGCGCACTGGGAGTGACGGGCCTTTGCGTCACCAAGCTGGATGGTACCGCCAAAGGCGGTATCCTATTCGCCATGGCCAAGCGACTTGGGATTCCGTTGCGCTTCATAGGCATCGGCGAAGCGCTCGAAGACCTGCGGGTGTTTGATGCGGACGAGTTTGTGGCAGCGTTGCTAGGGACTAGGGGTCAGGTCCAAGGATTAGGCAATCGGCGTAGAGAATAGAATTATCAACCAGTACCGAGAATGCGGGGTGAATGGCATAAGTGATGATCGCAAATGATCCAGCGGTACTCTGCATGTGTAGACGGCGGGATAAAAAATCGCCGGCGTACTTCCTATTTTCTGACCCCGGATCCTTACACACCCATGATCCGCTTCCATGATGTCACTAAACGGTATTCCACCGGGTACGACGCGCTTAATCGTCTGAGTTTCGAGCTTGGCCGCGGGGAGATGGCGTTTCTCACCGGGCACTCCGGGGCGGGCAAGAGCACGCTCTTGAAGCTGATCGCCGCTATCGAACGCCCGAGCAGGGGTCAGATCTTCATCGACGACCGCAACGTGACGAATATTTCGCGGCGCGGTATTCCGAGATTGCGGCGTAAGGTTGGCATGGTCTTTCAGAATTACCAGCTACTGCATGATCGCACCGTGTTCGACAACGTGGCGCTGCCGCTGGTCATCGCCGGCGTGCCGCAGCAGGAGATCGGTAAACGCACCCGCGCGGCTTTGCACAAGGTGGGACTGCTTAGGCGAGAAAAGGCGCTACCTATCACCTTGTCCGGCGGCGAACAACAGCGCGTCAGCATCGCACGGGCGGTGGTCAACCGGCCGCCAATCCTGCTCGCCGATGAGCCCACCGGCAATCTGGACCCGGAACTCTCCGACGAGATCATGCGCCTGTTCGAGCAATTTCATCAGGTCGGCGTCACCGTCCTCGTCGCAAGCCACGACCTGGATCTCATCAGCCGCTTCAATAAACGCATTATCAGATTGCATAACGGCAGGCTGCTCGAACCCGCGCATCCACGCACCGCCAGCCGCGTGCGCTGATCATGGCACGCGGCGCCTTGCTCCCACGCCTGCGGTTACATACCAGGCTATATGCCTATGGGCGCGATCACCTGCGCACCTTGGTCGCAAGTCTTGGCAGGCTCTATCGCGCGCCGCTGTCGAGCATCATGACTACGGCCGTCATCGGTATCGCGTTGGCCTTGCCTGGCGGGCTTTATGTCCTGTTGGCTAACCTGCAAACAGTCGCCGGTGGATGGGATATCGCCGCCAAGATCTCGTTG
>JAPSGG010000211.1:0-313 GCA_031177845.1 Chromatiales bacterium | reverse complement strand
CAGCTCGCCGCAGTCGGTCGAAGCCTTAGCGGCGCGGTTGCGGCAGCGTGACGACATCGCGGACGTTCAAATCATCAGCGCCGAAGAGGCCCTCGCGGAATTTCGGGAAAGCTCCGGTTTCGGCGATGCGGTTGAGGCGCTGGAGGAAAACCCCTTACCGCCGGTGCTCGTGGTCGGCCCGGCCCCAAGTAGCAGCGGGCCGGACCAGGCATCGCTGCTGGTGGCTGAGCTCGAACAACTATCCGAAGTCGAGCTTGCCCAGCTTGATACGCAGTGGCTGCAGCGACTGCAGGCCATTATGGATATCGCGTGG
>JAPSGG010000210.1:3917-4409 GCA_031177845.1 Chromatiales bacterium | reverse complement strand
CGCGCTAACTCGTGCTTATCGAGCAAGTTGGCGCGCTGAGTGGCGAGCATCTGCTGCTGAGCGCGCAGCGCCCGGTTTTCCTCTCGGAGACGATCACATATCGATATCAGCTCGTCAATGCGCTGCTCGAGTCGCTTCAGCTGCGCCTCTGCCTCATGCGACACGTCATCGGTATTCATGTCAACAATAGTAGGCCCCTGTCGAATAGCGGTCAACCGTTTTCCAGTACGCATCTAGCGCTATGAAACCCCGATGCAGCGCTCATCGGGAGTGCTAAGATAAGGACATGATTGCGCCTATAAGGGCGTGCGCCCGCACCTAAACGCAACCACGACACGCAACAATCAGAGCGATGAACGCTGCCGAATTCGCGAGACGACGCAAGACACTGATGCGCATGATAGGTACCCGGGGCGTTGCCATCCTCCCTGGGGCGCCGGTGCGCCAGCGCCGTCGCAGGCGACCGCCCGGCCACGCTCCTGTCGGACCCGG
>JAPSGG010000210.1:0-3907 GCA_031177845.1 Chromatiales bacterium | reverse complement strand
TGGGGCGCCGGTGCGCCAGCGCAATCGTGACGTTGAGTTCCCATACCGCCAGGACAGTGACTTTCTGTATCTCACCGGCTTCAACGAGCCGGATTCTGTGGCCGTGTTGATGCCCGGGCGCGGAGAGGGGCAATTCATTCTGTTCTGCCGCGAGCGCGATGCGCAGAAGGAGATATGGCACGGGCGCCGTGCGGGTCCCGAGGGGGCAATCGATAAATACGGCGCGGACGAAGCCTTTCCCATCACGGCGCTTGACGAAAAGTTGCCGGGCCTGCTGGAGCAACGCCCGCGCGTCTACTACACGATCGGCCGGGATACCGAGTTTGATGCCCGCGTCGTGGGGTGGATCAACAAGCTTCGAAATCAATCGCGTTCGGGCAGGCATCCGCCGCATGAATTCGTGTCCCTGGAGTACTTGTTGCACGACATGCGGCTGTACAAGTCGAGGGCCGAGACGGCCGCCATGAAGAAGGCGGCCGAGGCCTCCATGCGCGCACATGAGCAGGCGATGCGCGCGTGCCAGCCGGGGATGAATGAATACCAGATCGAGGCCGAGTTGCTGTACGAATTCCGCCGCGCCGGCATGGTGCCGGCGTATCCGCCGATCGTGGGCGGCGGCGCCAACAGCTGCATTCTCCACTACACGGAAAATTCCGCAGAGCTACACGACGGCGATCTGCTTCTGATCGATGCCGCCGCCGAGTTCGAAGGCTACGCTAGCGATATTACGCGGACCTTCCCGGTGAATGGGCGCTTCACGCCGGCGCAGCGCGAGGTCTATGAACTGGTACTGGAGGCGCATGCCGCGGCAATCGATAAGGTGCGCCCCGGCAATCGTTGGAACGATCCGCACGATGCGGCTGTGAAGGTGCTCACCAAGGGTCTGATCGGCATGAGGCTGTTGAAGGGCAAACCCATGAAGCTCATAAAGAACGGCGACTACCGGCGATTCTTTATGCACCGCACCGGCCACTGGCTCGGCCTGGACGTGCACGACGTGGGCGATTACCGCATCGATGAGGAGTGGCGCCTGCTCGAACCCGGCATGACGATGACCATCGAGCCGGGCATCTACATTCCGGCGGGGAGCCGCGGCGTGCCGAAGCGCTGGTGGAATATCGGCATCCGCATCGAGGATGATGTGCAGGTGACACCCGACGGCCACCAGGTTCTGACCGAACGCCTGCTGCGCCGGGCGGATGAGATCGAGGCCTTCATGTCTTCATCCAAGCAGTAATGGGACGGCCTGCGCGAACTCATGCGCGTTTTGTGATTTCCAGCCGGTCGGATTGTCGATGAATGTGCCCGATGTTCTAAGCATCGCGATAACTTGAAAGGAAAGTCCATGAAGAGATTAACGATAGTTATGTGTGGCGCATGCCTGGCGGCCGCCGCACATGCAGAGAAGGTCGTGCAGATACATATGGTAAACGCGGATGGTGTTGGCGAAGCGATAGGCACGATCACCGCCTCCGTCACGCCCTGGGGCGTGCTGTTCGAGCCCGATCTGCAGAGCCTTCCTCCCGGCTTGCACGGCTTCCACGTGCATCAAAACCCTGACTGCGGTCCCGCGGAAAAGGATAGCGAGATGGCCGCCGCCGTTGCGGCGGGCGGACATTTCGATCCACAAAATACAGGGCGACACAAAGGCCCGTACGGGAAGGGTCATCTGGGCGACCTGCCGCCGCTGTACGTCGATGGTGAAGGCAATGCAACGCATCCGGTGCTCGCGCCCCGTCTCAAGATGTCGGATCTCAACGGGCGCGCGCTGATGGTTCACGCCCACGGCGATAACTATTCCGACCAGCCCGTGGAATTGGGCGGCGGCGGGGCGCGCATCGCCTGCGGCGTGGTGAAGTAGTGTGACGCGCCTCAAAGCATCTGGCTGATGCAGTGGAGGATAGCTACGATATCGTGGTCATCGGCGGCGGCCTCGCCGGCGCGATCCTGGCTTATGCACTGGCCGCCGGTCATTACCGCGTGGCGCTGTTCGAAGCGCGGCCTTTCGGCGCCGCGGATCAGCCGAGCTACGATGACCGAAGCGTGGCGCTCGCGTTCGGCTCACAGCGCATCCTGGATGGCCTGGGCCTGTGGTCCACTATCGCGCCCTCGGCCACGCCCATCAAAATCATACACGTCTCCGAGCGTGGGCGTTTCGGTGCGACGCGCCTGCATCACAATGAGGAAGGCGTGGACGCATTGGGCTATGTGGCGCCCAACCGCGAGATCGGTCGTGCGGTGTATGCGCGCCTAGCCAGCCAGCATAATCCCGAAGTAATCGCGCCCGCATCGTTGAGAGATCTCACCATCGGATCTTCGCAGGTGGACTTGACAGTGGATACTGGGGCCGACGGGATAAGCGCGCAACGAAAAGCGCTGTGGTGCCGATTGCTGGTCGCGGCCGACGGTGCGGATTCCGAAGTGCGCTGGAGATCGGGCGTCGGCGTGGAGGTTTCCAATTACGCGCAGACCGCGATCGTCGCCAATGTGACGCCGTCGCGTCACCACGACTACACCGCCTTCGAGCGGTTCACCGATACCGGCCCGATCGCGTTATTGCCCATGAGCGAAGGGCGCTGCTCGCTAGTGTGGACGCATACACCAGAAGGTGCCGAGGCCGCCCTTCGCCTGGGTGATGCGGCCTTCCTCGATGAATTGCAGGATCGGTTCGGCTACCGCCTTGGCCGTTTCATCACGGTCGGCGCGAGGCATGCGTATCCTCTGTCGCTGTCAAAGGCACGAGAAGTGGTTGCGCCGCGCGTGGCGCTGATCGGCAATGCGGCGCACGCGTTGCATCCGGTGGCCGGCCAGGGATTCAACTTGGCGCTACGCGATGTCGCGGTGCTGGCGGAGCTGCTGTGCACAGGGTCATGCGATGATCCGGGAGATCGACACTTGCTCACGCGCTACGCTAGATTACGAGCCGCGGATCTGCGTCGTACCATGCGATTCACAGACGGGCTCGCGCGGCTCTTTAGCAATCCTTTCAGGCCCCTGGCTTACACGCGCGTGGTCGCCCTGCTGACGCTGGACCTGGTCGCGCCACTACGCCACGCACTGGCCCGTCGAGCGATGGGTTTGAGTGGCTGCGTGCCACGGCTGACCAGCGGCCTGCCATTGAGAGAGTTGCAGTGAGCGCCTGTGCCGCGAATTCCATTCAGGATGTCGTCATCATTGGCGGTGGCATGATCGGCGCAACGGCCGCCTGCGCGCTGGGTCAACAAGGCATGAGCGTGACGATCGTGGAGGCGCGCGAACCCGAGCACTTCGAGGCTCACGCCGATTATGACCTGCGTGTGTCCGCGGTCAGTCCCGGCTCCGAGATGATCCTACGCGCGATAGGGGCGTGGGATATGATCGAGGCCACGCGCGTATGCCCCTACCGACAGATGCACGTATGGGATGCGGGCGGCAGCGGCGAGATCCATTTCGACTGTGTCGATGTCAATGAGCCGCGTCTGGGGTACATCGTCGAGAATCGCGTCATTCAGCGCGCACTCATCGAGTGCATGAGCCGGATCGATGAAGTCACCTGGCGCTGTCCGGACGCATTGATTCGTTTCGAGGTCAGCGACGATGCCGTCGCGATTGAGCTGAACAGCGATGAGTGGATTCGGGCGCGCCTGCTGGTGGGCGCGGATGGTCTGCAATCACGGGTCAGGGAACTCGCGGGCATCGCTTTCAACAAGCGTGATTACGACCAATGCGCGTTGGTTGCGACAGTCGCCACGGAACTGCCTCATGCTCATACCGCCTGGCAACGTTTCCTGCCCGAGGGCGTATTGGCGTTCCTGCCGCTCCCTGATGGCCGTTGTTCCATCGTGTGGTCTACGGACGAAGAACGAGCCCGATTTCTGAGAATGATGAACGATTCGACTTTTTGCGATGCACTCGCCGAAGCCTTCGG
>JAPSGG010000209.1 GCA_031177845.1 Chromatiales bacterium | reverse complement strand
CATCGACCCCGAGAATACCCAAGCTAAAAAAGGGCTGATCCGCGCCGAGAATCTAGACGAGGTGCAGCGACTTTTGAGCGCCGGGGCGCGGCATGAAGATAAAGGCGCGTTGCAGGCGGCACTGCGCGTCTTTGAAAAAGCCTCGCGACTTGATCCGGACTCAAAGCTGGCGCGCGATGCGCTAAACCAGATCACCCATAGAATCGGGGAACGGAAGTTCAATCAAGCCATGTCCGAGGGCTTCACGGCGCTTGAGAATAAGCGCTTCGAAGCCGCGCGCGAGGCTTTTCGAACCGCGCGTGAGATCAAACCCGATTCCGCCGAGGCCGCCGACGGTCTGGTTCAGGTCGATCTGAACGTTCGTTTAGCAGGTATAGAGGCGCATCAAGAACAGGCCGCGTACTATGAACGACAAGAGGATTGGCAAGCGGCGGCCGAGCATTATCGCGCGGCTCTCAAACTGGATCCTAATCTGGTATTCGCCAAACGAGGCCAGGCTCGCGCGTTGGCGCGCGCGCAGCTTGCTTGGCAGTTGGACTTCCATATCGAACATCCAGAGCGGCTTTCGTCCGACAGCGTGTATGCGCAGGCGATCTCTGCGCGGGATCGGGCTTTGGAGATTGAAGGCAAGAGCCCGCGGCTACAGGAACAATTGACTAAGCTGTCCGAGCTGCTCACGCTCGCGGCGACACCGGTACGCGTGCGCTTAGAGTCGGACAATCAGACAGAGGTGGCGGTATACAACGTGGGCCAGTTGGGGACCTTCGACACGCAGGAGCTGGAATTGCGCCCGGGCGATTATACGGCGGTTGGCAGCCGTGATGGCTATCGGGACGTACGCCGCGAATTTACGGTGATCGCGGGCCAAATGCCGCCGCCCGTGGTCGTGCGCTGCGAGGAAAGAATTTGAACGGAGCGAACAAGGCGCCGACTGCTCGGGACGAGCAGGAGCAAGTCATAGAGCCGATAGCGTTTCGCCCTTCCGCCTCCGCGAGGAGAGATGGTCATAGGCGTTTTGGACCGCTGACCGCAATTCTTTTGGTGGGCTTGGTCGCGCTGGGAGCGATTGCCTGGTTCATGTTTACGGCCAAGTCGGTGCGCCTCGCAGTCGAACCCGTCCCCGATCGCATTGCAATCGAGGGAACATGGCCAGCGTTTGAGCTGGGTGGACGCTACCTGTTGCTGCCTGATCGTTACACCCTAAGGGCAGAAAAGATCGGCTATCACACGCTGGAACAGCGAATCGAGGTCACTACAGCACCGAATCAGGAGTACACCTTTAGCCTCATAAAACTTTCGGGCCTGTTGAGGATTACCTCCGATCCAATCGGTGCCCGTGTCTCAATCGATGGCCAACTCCGCGGCGTTACGCCATTGCCGGCAATCGAGTTGCGCCCCGGCAACCATAAACTCCTGGTTACCGCAGACCGGTATCTCAATCATCGCAGCGAGGTGCTGATCGAGGGTGGCGGCCTAAAGCAGGATCTTAAGATCGAGCTGACGCCTGGTTGGGCTGCCGTTACAGTCGACTCAAGCCCGGCTGGCGCCAACGTTCTTATCGACGGCGAACTGGTTGGCACGACACCCTTGACCACCGACGTGCTGGACGGTACCCACCGTCTGCAGATCGAACTTGCCGGATACGAGACCTGGCGCGATGATTTCACCGCGGTCGCGGATGAGCCGCAGAACTTGCCCGAGGTGACACTAAAGGCGGCGGACGGGCGGGTACAGATACAATCCGAGCCAACCGGCGCCAACGTCGTCGTCGATGACGAGTATCGGGGGCAAACGCCGCTTGTGCTTGGGCTTGCGCCGAACCAAACGCATGAATTGACAATTTCGAAATCCGGCTATGAGCCGGCTTCCCAGATGGTGCAGGTTGGGGCTGACGAGGACAAGAGCCTAAACGTGGAACTTGCCGCCAGGCTTGGCGAGTTGCGGATCGCGAGTCAACCCGAGGACGCCATGCTTTACGTCGATGGCGAACCGAAAGGCGCTGCAAACCAGCGCCTGATGCTTGCGGCCGTCCCGGTTGAGGTAAAGATCGAGAAGGACGGTTATGCGCCCTATCGCACCACCGTGACGCCGCGGCCGGGATTCCCTCAAGAGATCACGGTCGAGCTTAAGACCTTAGAACAGGCCAAGATCGAGGCCACACCCGCGACGATTACCACGGTAGCGGGCCAGCAGCTTCGTCTCGTGCAACCCGGCAGGTTCACCATGGGCGCCTCGCGCAGCGAGCAGGGTCGGCGCGCGAATGAAGTGCTAAGGCCAGTGAAGCTGACCCGCGCGTATTATATCGGCACGCACGAAGTCACCAATGGGGAGTTTCGGAAGTTCCAGGCCAATTATTCCTCAGGCATTGTCGGCCGCAACACCTTGGACCTGGGCGATCAACCAGTCTCGCGGGTCACTTGGGAGCAGGCGGCCCGTTATTGCAACTGGCTGAGCGAAAGAGAGGGGCTGCCGCTCGCTTACGAGATCAGCGATGGCAAGATCGTCGCAGTAAAGCCGATGAACACGGGCTATCGCCTCCCCACTGAGGCCGAATGGGCTTGGGCGGCGCGCTTTGCCGGCGGCATGAACACCATAAAATATCCATGGGGCGACATCATGCCGCCCATCGAAAAGGCCGGTAACTACGCCGATCGCTCGTCCAGCCCACTCGTCTCCGTTTATCTCGACGATTACAACGACGGCCATCCAGCCGCCGCGCCGGTCGGAACTTACAAGCCCAATGCGCTGGGTTTATTTGATCTCGGCGGCAACGTAGCAGAATGGACACATGATTACTACGAGGCCTATCCCGCTGTCTACGGCAAGGTCGCCGTCGACCCAACAGGGCCTCGCCGAGGGACATATCATGTCATTCGAGGCTCCAGCTGGATGCACGCCAGCATCACCGAATTGCGACTGACCTATCGAGACTATGATGACCAGGCGCGACCGGACGTGGGTTTTCGAATTGCCCGCTACCTCGAATAGTTTTGTGCTATGCGAGCGGCAAGGCTTTCCATCTCCATTGCAGCGGCGTCCCTTTTCTTCGGATCGACCCTGCCAACCCAAGCAGAGCCGAGTGCCGATGCTCCTGTCCGCTCGAATGTCGAAGCACCCAATCGAGCGCCCAAGGCAGGAGATACGAATAAGGCCGAGCGACTGGGACCCGCCGGTGCGGAAAGATCGCAAGCACCGTTGGATCGCTTCGTCCCCTCGGAAGAGATTTCCGCTGATAAGCCCGTTTCCTTCCCCCCTGACATTTGAGCGTCCTTGATCGGCGTGAAGAGCCGCTTTTCTGTTGAATTTGTGTATCAGGTCTTCGCCCTAATACTGGCCATTATCATCGTGCATGCCTTCTACGTCTCCGTGGTGCGTCCCGAGGCCGAGGCGATACTCGCTGAACAGGCCTTGCAGATCAACGCAGACCCGAATTATGTACCGGAGCGGTCCGTGTGGGTCTCGATACGTGATTATGAGCAAGAAGCGTGTTTTATTCTGATGTTATGGGCAATGGCCATCATGGGCTACAAAGCGGTGGGCGCAGTGCGCGAACGGGCGCTGCTGGACCAGGATCTCATCCCGCTGTCTGAAGGGGAAAGCATCCTGCCCGAAGATACGCGCGAATATGCGCGTCCGCTGCAGACCTTGTCCGGCAACCTGCGCAACGCGCTGCTCCCGCGAGCCTTGCTCACGGCGCTGGATCGCTTCAGATCCACCCGCAATATCCAGGATGTTTCTACCGCCATCCGCAGCGTCTGCGAGGCCGAGGCGGAAAGACTGGACTCGGAACTGTCGACGGTGCGCTACATCGCCTGGGCAATCCCGGCGATTGGATTTATCGGCACCGTGCGCGGCATCGGCGATGCGCTCGCGCAGGCGCATCGAGCGGTAGAAGGAGACATCGCGGGCGTCACCGAGAGCTTGGGTGTCGCCTTTAACTCAACGCTGATCGCGCTGGTGCTAAGCATCGTATTGATGTTTCTGCTGCATCAGTTGCAATTGCTTCAAGAACGCCTGGTACTCGATGCGCAGCACTACTGCGATCAGCGGCTGATGCGTCACCTGCGGATCTTGTGACGTGCGCACCTGCGTCGTCGAGCTCAATGACACTGCGATCACCGCGAGCGATGGCCAGACCGTGTGGCTGGAAAGTCCAGGCTATGCGATCGTTCATCGTGACCGGGTGTTGGTCGGGGAGGAGGCCGCCCGTCACGCACGCCTCAATCCGCGCGCGACCTACGACCGGTTTTGGGACCGTCTGAACCTAGATCCTTTGGCTAGGCGTGACGCCAAGGCGCAACATCACGCGGACTTGGCGTACCACCATCTGACGGCAGTTTGGAACGCCGTCAAATCCGACGCCGATGAGGTCATCTTCGCGGTCCCCGGCAACTTTGATAAGCAACAGCTGGGCTTGCTGT